>JAYSST010000565.1:0-23235 GCA_043720435.1 Bdellovibrionales bacterium | reverse complement strand
TCGCTTTAACACGCTTCGCGTTATAGTCGTCGCCTTAGAGTTAAGTCAAAAGGACGATTTATGACACCCCGCGATCCCTCATCCAAAAAGTGGACAGCTCTTCCTCTCGAATTCCGGGAGAAAGCGGCTTTGGTTTTCAACCAGAACTTCAAAGTCGAGAGCCTCGAGGGAGAGTTTTTCGTCGAAGGTCGAATCTATCCGGCCGAAATCGTGATGCGCGCGGGTTACATCGAAAAGAATCGACTGAAGCAAACCAACTTCGAAGTTTCGATGGAGCACATGCCGTCGGAATCGGCGATGGAAAAACTCTTCCTTGGCGTGGATGTTTTAGGAAGCGTTTTCGAGACGCATTTCGAGCACCTGCGTGAAGATGAAATTGAAGATGTTGAATACCCAGTTACCTGGGAAGAATTCGATTTTGACGACTCGAAAGTGCATCTACGCTTTTCGACGGCGAACACACGCATCGAAGCCGATGCCAACAAGTTGCTTGGCATCGACGATGGTGAAGAACTGTTTGTTGAGGAGAAAGGTAACGACCTCGAGAACGACGCTCTTTCTCACGCTTTGATCGATACCGAGCTCGCTGACCAAGTGTCGAAGTCAATTCGCGAAGGCACATACACGCCAAACCTAGAACCCGAGCAGCGCCAAGCCCTAAGCGAAGAACCAAAAGAACTTCACTAGCTGTAAATGTACATTCTTACTTTTGCGCATTTGATGAGACGCAATATCAACATCTGCCCAAAAGTAACAATGTACATATGAAAAAGCCCGGGGAAGTCCCAGGGCATTTCCGCTTTTGCCATGCGACACCGGCGCCGCTCTAGCGTTTTTGCTAGAAGCGATCGTCTGAATCTGAGCGATCGCCGGCGCTGCCGGCATCCGACACTCGCTGAATTTCGAACAGATCGGACTGCGCTTCTTCGTCGTCGAATTCCGCTTCAACTGCCGACTCGTCGATTTCAAGTTCTTGAATGGCTGCGAGGAAATCTTTTTCGCTGCGCAAGTCCTTCTTTAAAATTTCCAAGAATTTGTCTGGGTAACGAGCCGTCAATTCCTCGACGTATCGGCCAAGCTTGCCTTCTTGCAGGATGTTCCGGCGAATCTGGATGTTCTTCCAAAGCAAAATGTAATGGTAACGGCAGTAGTTATCGACTTCAGCTAAGCGATCGCAATCTTTTGTGCGGCAAAACCGATTGCCGTCGGCGTCTGTTAAGACAACGTCTTCGGCTGTATCTGGTTCCTCGGGGACCGATCGAACTTCGACTTTTGGTTCGAAAGCCTTCGGCGGAGCCTTAGCGACCTTCGCAGGCTTTTCGACCATCGGCTTAAGTGCCTTCGCGGTTTTTTCAACTGCGGGCGCCTTTGCAGCTTTGCCTGCTTTTGCTGGCGGAGCGACTGGCGCAACCTTGACGGCGTTGCCTACCGCTTTCGCCAGTGGCTTAACAGCAGCAACTACCTTTACAGCTACTTTGGCGGCAATTTTCGGAACGGTTTTCGTGACTTTAGCGACCGCTTTCGCAACCGGTTTCGCGGCTTTAGCTACAGCTTTCGCCGCTGGCTTTGCAACTTTTGCCGCAGGTTTTGCAGCCTTGGCTACGACTTTAGGTTTTGCTGTTTTTGCACCAGGCTTTGGCGCTGTTTTAACCGCGACTTTCGCTGGCGTTTTAGGTGCCGCTTTAGCTATTTTAGACTTTGACGGATTCGCTTTTTTCATAAGCCGTGAACTTGGCTCAACTTCAAGCCGGAGTCAAAACGTTCGTGGGCATGGGCCCCGAGTTCGTCGCTACCGCACGCGAATTGTACCACGTTTTGAGCGAACAACTATGACGCCTTTAGGAGCTCCGTCGAGGCGCGCCACAACGGATTTCGGGCCGGAAACTTTCGGGACGTTGACCGAGTCCGGAGCGACAATGGCTCCATCTTCGCTTGATAGTTTTAAGAGCACTCCGGCACCTCCCGGCGGTCTGACCGCGACAGGACCGTCTACCGTTTCGATCAAAACGTCGGCCTCACCAGTCAACTGCAGACTGACAGTTCCGTCGTCGTTCAGACCCCGAACGACTCCATCGATCGCTGTGCCTTCGATACGACCACGGCCGTTATCAAACTCAAGTCCGCCGTCGACCTTTGCTAAACTCGCCGCACCCGCTTTTGAACGCAGCGAAACCGCGCCCTTCACGCCTGAAATGCCGGACTCGCCCGAAAAATTATGAACCTGCACGTTGCCTTCGCTATTGGAAATGATGACTTTCGCCGCGTGGCTTTCAATCTCAACAGCACCCTTGTGTTTCTCCAATTTTATATCGCCGCGTAGAATCGTCGCACGAAAAGCACCGTCGCCATCGGTGGATAGAATTTTGCCCTCTTGAAGCGATACGAGCAGTTGATCTTTCCAACCAGTCGCCGTCACAGTTCCGCTATGCAAATGAATTTCGGCTGGAGTCGAAGGTGCCTCGATATCGAAGGAAAGTTCAGGTTGCCCGACCTTGCTCCATTCAATCCAATCCTGTCGACTGCTCGGCCCTTTCGGCTCGACCATGACGACACCACCCTCGCGCCGTACTGAAAACGAGAGACTTTCAAAGTGATCTTTTGCATTTGCCTTTGTTGCATCCGGAAGAATTTTTCTTGCCCGAACAACCGACGGTTTTCCAGCAGCGGTCGGGATAAGACGAACATTACCCCTGACACCTTGAACGATAAGGCGATCGCCCTTAGCGATCTCAAACGGAAATTCTTTGAACTTGGTCTCGCGCATTGTCTCTTTTGTAGCAGCTTGAGCTGTAGCACCTGTGGCGAAACTCATCAGGGTCATTGCCAGGAACAGAGCGGAAACTCTAAGCGGGCGATTCATGTCCGTATCCTTTGGCCTTGGGTGTCATAGAGTGACGACAAAGGCAGTTGTTTGAGAACACCACTGACGCACGTAATGAAGTATTCCAGAACGTTTTCACTCAAGCGTCAACCAACCATTAGAGCTCGTCAAAGGCTCAACGGATTCGCTGAAGCTTCGACTAAGAGGTTAAAATGAGCACGACAAGCTTTCCATCCGTTTTCATCGTGAGTGCCGCGCGCACTCCCGTCGGAAGTTTTCAAGGCGCATTTAGCGATCTCCCCGCGCCTCGTTTGGGTGCAATCGCAATCAAAGAAGCGATTCTTCGCGCTGGAATAAAACCAGAATCTGTCGACGAAGTTATCATGGGTAACGTCTTGACGGCAGGCCTCGGCCAAGCGCCGGCACGACAAGCGATGATTTACGCGGGCGTTCCGTCGTCCGTGCCCGCGATGACCATTAACAAAGTTTGTGGGTCCGGATTAAAAGCGGTGATGTTAGCGAGCGACGGTATCCGTTTAGGAACTTCGCAAATTGCGGTTGCCGGTGGACAAGAAAATATGACCCTCGCACCGCACCTGCTCTCAAAATCGCGAACCGGTTTCCGCATGGGCGATACGTCACTCACTGATTCGATGATCACCGATGGACTTTGGGATCCGTACAACAATTTTCACATGGGAGTCGCTGCGGAACTTTGCGTAAAAGAAAACAGCTTCACCCGCGAACAACAAGACGAGTACGCAATCGGCTCTTATAAAAAAGCGCAGAGTGCTCAAGCTGAGGGAATGTTTAAAAAAGAAATCGCCGCGGTCGAAGTGACGTCTCGAAAGGGCGTTGTAAAAGTGGACGTTGACGAAGATCCATCGAAAACTGACTTTGCCAAAATTCCAGCTTTGAAACCGGCATTCGACAAAGCTGGCACAATCACGGCGGCGAATGCGTCGAAACTCAATGACGGCGCGGCCGCTTTGGTTTTGATGAGTGAGTCAGCTGTTAAAACAAGCGGCGTTAAGCCGCTCGCAAAAATTATTGCTCACGCGACGCACGCACAAGACCCAAAGTGGTTCACGACGGCTCCTGTCGGCGCGATGACGAAGGCTGTAAAAGCAGCTGGTCTTGAGATGAATCAAATCGATCTTTTTGAAATCAACGAAGCGTTTGCAGCTGTTGCAATGGTTGCGATGAAAGATCTTAAGCTCAGTGCGGAACGAGTGAACGTCCACGGCGGTGCTGTAGCCATCGGTCATCCGATCGGCGCGTCGGGTGCACGAATTCTAACGACGCTCGTTCATGCACTTCACACGCACAACAAGCGTTTTGGAGTTGCAACTCTTTGTATCGGTGGTGGCGAAGCCGTCGCCGTTGTCGTGGAAAAGGTTTAATCGATGGAAACTTCTTCCACACAACCATCGAAGGGCCAACACAGTAAGATTTTTCCCAGCGCCCAAGCGGCGCTCGCGGGTGTGAAAGACGGTATGACGATTCTGGTGGGCGGCTTTGGCCTCTGCGGAATCCCTGAAAACCTCATCGCCGCACTTCGTGATTCGGGCGCGAAGGGTCTTACTTGCGTTTCGAACAACGCGGGGGTTGACGACTTCGGCCTCGGCTTGCTACTTCATACTCGGCAAATTAAAAAAATGGTTTCGAGCTACGTCGGAGAGAACGCGACGTTTGAACGACTGTATCTTTCGGGCGAGCTTGAACTCGAGTTCTGCCCACAAGGAACATTGGCCGAGCGAGTTCGCGCGGGCGGTGCCGGTATTCCCGCTTTCTATACTCCCACCGGAGTTGGCACTCTCGTAGCCGAAGGAAAAGACATCCGCGAATTCGAAGGTCGTCCCTACGTGATGGAACGTGGAATCAAAGGCGAGTTCGCGCTCATTCGGGCATGGAAAGCAGATACCTTCGGAAATCTCATTTTCCGGAAGACTGCGAGAAACTTCAACCCGATGATGGCTACTGCAGGCAAAATCACGGTTGTTGAAGTCGAAGAGATTGTTCCGGTTGGCGAACTTGATCCGGATCAAATTCACACGCCGGGCGTGTACGTCCAGCGAATCGTCAAGTCGCCGAAGCTGGAAAAACGAATCGAACAACGGACAACTCGCCTCAAATAAAAGAAGAGAGATGGTATTTTATGCCGCTAACTCGCGACCAAATTGCGAAACGTATCGCGAAAGAAGTCCAACCAGGTTTTTGCGTTAATCTCGGCATCGGGATTCCGACGTTGGTTGCAAATTTCATTTCAGAATCAATGGGCGTGATGCTGCAAAGTGAAAATGGTTTACTCGGACTTGGTCCCTTCCCGCTCGAGACCGAAGTCGACGCCGATTTGATCAATGCCGGAAAACAAACTGTGACGGCGCTTAAAGGCTCGTCGTTTTTCTCAAGCGCCGACAGCTTCGCTATGATTCGCGGTGGCCACATCGACCTCACGGTGCTCGGAGCAATGCAAGTCGATCAAGATGGTTCGATCGCGAACTGGATGATTCCGGGCAAGATGGTCAAAGGCATGGGCGGAGCGATGGATCTAGTGGCAGGCGCACAGCGCGTGATTGTCGCCATGGAACACGTCGCGAAAGATGGAACTCACAAACTCATCAAAAAATGTACGCTGCCACTAACAGGTGTCGGTTGTATCGATCGCATCGTGACCGATTACGGTGTTCTTGACGTTGTAAAAGGCCGAGGCTTCAAACTTATCGAGTGGGCTCCTGACCTCACCCCTGAAGCAGTGGTCAAAGCCACTGGTGCCCCGGTCGAGATTGCAAGCGACGCGAAACCGATGGTTATTTAGCGACGGGGCTTCCCTCGGTCGAGGGCTGCGCTGCAGTTTTTCTTAGCGAGAGTGTGCAATCCATCGTGGCTGTCGGATCTTTCAAACATCCCAACTGCGTGCGAAGATGCGCGTTTTTCATCGCGACATCGTTGAAACGAACGGCATAATCGGGATGTCCGTTTCGTGGTCCCATGTTTTTGCGTTTTTTAAAACGACAAGCATCGTCGATAAATAACGCCATCGATTCAATCGGCTCCTCCTTCGACCCACCTGCCTTCGATTGACTTTCCCGATGGCGAGCCAAGACTCCTGAACCGAACCAGTCTCCCGTCGCCGAATCAGTCTGATCGCCGGTGATCGCCGGAAAGCAAGTTGGATAAGCCTTCACATTTGGAGCGAGCTTTGCCTGAGCGTCGGCGACGTCGGCTTTCATCGACTTCGCAATCTCCTCAAGAAATTCCTTTGCATGCGGCGTCGTGAAGTCCGGAGCTTTCACTTTGCTTATTGCGCCTTTTGCGCCGTCGACAAGGCAAGTCCTTAAGCCACCTGGAGAACAGGCGCGCTGATCGCATCGAAGATCGAAAGGATCGTGCGACGGTTTGATCGGTTCGTGTTTCGTTGCTGCTTTTGGCAGAGTCGTGAAACAGCTGCTGAGGGCGCGGCCAATCGTGATACCTGTCGCGTGAATCAACGCCGCCTCTGAATATCCGAAAAGAATCGGACACAGCACAATCGACCCGGTCTGCGGAACAATAGCCAGATACCCCTCTTGGCGGCACACAGGTTGATCAGCTTCTTGCTCGAGATCACTCAATTTCATACTTTGCACTCGCGACAAAAGCCCTTTTTCCTCGTAAGAAAGTTCATCAGGGCTACGGCCGTCGAGAATGATTTGTTCCGAATACTCCTGCGCTTTTTTGAAAACGCGCGTGAACTTTTCTTTTTCTTCCTTGGTGAGTTTTCGTTTTCGCTTTTCAAACTCGGTCACTTGATTTTCGAGCTCTGCTTTTGACGGCATGACTGATTCGCCTAGCGGAACTGACCCGCCCTTCTTCTCGTTCGCCTCAATGCCAGCGCACAACGGCTCGATGCTTTTTTCGAAAGAACAACTTTCGGCCTCCACTGTTGGTGAAAGCATGAGTAACGCGATGACGACCAGAAATAGCGGCTTTCTCATAGCTGGCTTACCCCCACAGAGTTCAGAATAGCTTGCTCCCCGTCGAATTGAACGGTTGCCGTGCGAAGCTCGACGAAGGTACTGTTTGAAACATGCAAAAGCATTGTGACATCCGCCTCCGAGACTCTCTCCATAGACTCATCTCCGCGACGATGTTTGCACTGGCGCTGGGCGCAGCCACTACTTCCTTAGCCGCAGAATTTAGAGCCGTGCCCGTCTTCAAGGGCAGCGACATTATTTGGGGATTCGATTTTCTTTCGGAAGACGAAATTCTTTTCACCGAGAAAAGTGGCGGCGTCCGTCTGCTCAATCTTAAAACTGGCGTGGCAACGGATGTATCGGGAGGGCCCAAGCCCGTCGTCAACGGTCAAGGGGGCTTGATGGACGTTAAGTTTCACAAGACGTCGGGCAAAACATGGGTCTATTTCACGAGCACGGTTCACCCGGAGAAAGGAAATGAATCGACCCGGACGGACAATCAGACAACCGCGGTTTTTCGAGGCGAGTTCTCTCGAGCACAACCCGCTGCGAAGATCAATCATCTGACACGCCTTTTTGAAGCCGAACCGGCCATCGATTCAGGATATCACTTTGGTGCGCGACTTTCTTTGTATAAGCCGGGTGACAGGCCGGGCGATAAATCAGGCGGCCTGTTTGTATCTCTAGGCGAACGCAACGAACGCGATCGAGCCCAAGATTTGACTCAGCATTGGGGCAAAGTCGTCCATCTTTCGCTGAACGGCGCTCCATCGCCTTCAAACCCGTATATCAAAGGCGAAAAGATAGCGGGCAAAATTCCCCGGCCCGAAATCTATTCGTATGGACATCGAAATCCACAAGGCATCGCTTTACATCCTGTTTCCGGCGAACTCTTTGTAAGTGAACACGGACCCAGGGGCGGCGACGAAATCAATCTTATAAAACCGGGCAACAATTATGGTTGGCCCATCATAACTCACGGCCGCGAGTACTGGGGGCCCTCTATAGGAGCGAAAGAAAAGCCGGGTCTTGAACAAGCGGTGAAGTATTTCGTTCCGTCGATTGCGCCTGGAAGCTTGATGATTTATTCCGGCAAGAAATTTGCGGAATTGAAGGGTCGATTTTTTCTCGGCGCTCTCGTCCTTCAACATCTGAATATCGTCGATGTCAAAACCGGCGTAGAAACTCGCCTCTTTGAAAATCTGAGTTTGCGCATCCGACATGTGTCCGAATCCCCGGCTGGTGAAATTTACTTTTCTACCGACGGAGGACAGATTTTCCGACTGGATCGGTAACTACGAGCTCGATGCTCGTCAACCGAATAGCTAAGCCAGCATTTCTGCTGGCAGTTTTCCGCCGTTTTCTGTAAACTTGCGCAAAACTTGTTTCTGCAGCCAAACATTCATCGCTAATTCTTTGCGTGCTGCCAAACTGCTATCGAGTCCGAGTACTTTCATCAAATCTACGATCGACGTTCGCCAATTTAATTTCTCGGTCCCCTTTGCCGCCATTCCACTTAACACCGCGTCAACAGCAGAAGCGGAGGGTGCCGTGGCAGCGGGAGTCGACGGTACCACCGATGGCGATGCCGTCGCCTCAGCTGCGGGGTCACACGCAACTCGGCCAGGGAAAATGCGACTCAAGATGATGTTTCAGCAACGTGTGGCATGGCGCCTCACTCGCCCTATGTCTGGCCTTTGCCTCGGAACCAACAAGCGAGGTGCTTTAACAATATGTCACGATACACTTGAGATAATGAGTGGGCCCCGCATTTTAAAGAAAAATGACTACCTGTTTCGTGAAGGCGACGCATCGGAAGCGATGTTCGTTATTAAGGCCGGCAAGATCGCTGTTCTAAAATCAAAAGGAACATCAGAGATCACACTCGCTGAACTCGGAGCTGGCGACATGATCGGCGAAATGGCGTTCTTCGATCAAAAGCCGCGCTCCGCTTCGTGCCGAGCGATGGTTGACACCACCATCATCGAATTGCCGTTCAGGGCACTTAACGCTCAATTCAAAACTTTTCCGGAGTGGGCAAAAGCGATTATGCGAACGGTGAATAACCATTTGCGAAACGCCAATCAAAAGATCAAGTCGCTCGAAAAATCGGATGAAGAAACTAACGCTGTTTTCCCACCACATACAGTGACGCGCCTTTGCGCCATTTTGGGCTCGGTGGCAAAAGTCTATGGCGAAAAGGTCGAAGGTGGAACACTCGTCCCACCCGGAACGCTTCGCAGATACACGATCCAGATATTTCAACAGCCAACGAACAAGATGACGACGATGACAGAAGTTCTTCAATCATTCGGCCATCTGAAGCTCGAGGATCTCGGCGAGGGCAAACAACGCATCACGCTTTTTAATCCAGACTTCATAATCCGTTTCGTCGACTTCTATAACGACTTTCTTTTCAAGAGCGAGGACAAGCGAATCTCGATCGAAGAAAAAGAAATGAAGACCATCAAGGCGTTGATGTACTACGGGCGCAAGGCGATCGCCGCCGGCGCTGTCAAAAACGCCAAAGGTGAAATCAAACTCAATTTGACGCAAATGCAGAACGATTCGATGCGCGATCTCGGCGCACTTTTTAACGTCGACGAAGTAAACTCTCTGTCGGAGAAAAAACTAACCGGAGAAAAGTTTTCGACTGATGGTGCGCTTGGCGTTACAATTTCTCTCGACGATTTGGAAACTCAATTTCCTTACTGGGAAATCATCCACACCTGCCGAAAACTCACACGCAGCTAGGCTTCAGAGTTGCGCTCCAAACATTCGCTTTATAGTTTCAGCTGGATACGTCTCGGCTCGGTAAAACCCCATTCCCAGGGGCCAGATCCTGGTTCCCGCCCTCTCCGCTAGAACGACGTAACTCCAAACAATATTTCGGGTGATAGGATCAACTTCAAAAAGATTACCCGCGATCGAATTTGAAACAAGATACGATCCATTACTTAAAAGACGAACGCCGCCCATCACGGAAGTGGTAATAGGCGCCCACTTCGGTGGTTGCCAAAAAAAAGATTCCTTGCCGGTCGCGAGATCCCATTCTCTCAGCTGCAGCGTTGGAATCTCGGTACCTAAGATGTTGTTATTGAACACCAGCAGCCGGCTACCCTGCATCGTGGCATCGTGTTGACGACTCAGAGTACCGGGCGGGCTCTGCCAAATAATCTTTCCGCTCGGATACTCGACGAGCAAAACAAGGTCTAAGTTTCGAAAGCTCAAGAGAAACGCGGGAGTGCTAGTCTTCGGATTCTTCGCGATATATTGTACCGAATTGGCATTTGTGAAGTTCACGCCCGATTCTTTGATCGGACCGATATTCAGCTCGCGCATGTGATCTTTTAGTGACCAACCCCAAGATTCCTTACCTTTATTGTCGATAACAGTAAGTCGATCAAGGTACGCAAATTCCAATTGTGTCTTAGGGTGCAAGGCCCGAAGTTCGCTACGATCCAGCCGTTCGAATTTTAAGATGGCCGTTTTATCGACGTCGACTTCATCAAAATCGTGCGTCATTCCGTCAATTTTGATCGAGAAGCGTTCAATGCCATCTGGACCGGTTGCGATCAGTTCGTTGCACTCGCCGCCGTTTGCGGTCAACCGTCTGCCGCCGGTCGAAAGCAAAAGACTCAACAGAACACCGTCCGAGCGCAGTCGACTATGGTTGGGCGTCCGCTTCACAGTCCATCGCTTTGCGATTCTTCCCCGTAGGTCAGTTAAAAAAACTTGCTGAGGACCATAAGCTTGTTCATCGCTCGCGCTCGACGGACTTACCAGAATGTAGTCGTTCGAAATTTTCCGGCCAGGGGCCGACCAAAGTTCGATGCCCAATTTCCCGCCTGTAGAACATCCGGTAGCTAAAAAAACAAGCGCGAGTAAGACCCGTGCATTGCAATTCATCGTTTTACTCCGAAGCCGAGCTTTGCTCGAAATTCCGGGCTCGAAAAATCATATACGTAGCGCCCGATATAATAATGATACGCCGACGCGAATAAATAAAATGTGGCCCAAACGTGAAACATCGGACTCTGCATCGCGGCGACAAATAGTTTCCCATCCACAAAGCCGTGCTCTTGAACCTCTGTCATAAATGCATAACTTTGTTTAGAAAAGGTGAAGAAGTACGTAATGCCGCATACAACGAGTGCGTAAAGGGCGAGCCGCAATTTCACTCCTGGCTTCCGTTCCTTCAACTCTTCTCCGAGAAGTTTTCCTTGGAACGCGATTTCGATCCAATCGTGCGCAACGATTCTGGTGAAATATTGAACTAGCAAAGGAAGAAAAAAGAATCCAGGTTGGAGCATCGACAGAAACGCCACAAACACGCCGCCCATATAAACGAATCGCATATTAAAATTTCGCTTCCAGAACAGCTGATAGCCGAGATAGCCAAGAAATGCGACCGTTCCCAATGTCTTAAGCGCCGCCAGCGAATCCGTTGCAAACGGAAGCGGGCCATCGGCCGCGTGAACAACCGAATAGTAACGTGTTCCTGTGCCCAGCCAGTAAAGTGTCGGTCCGACGAAAGCAAGAAAGCAAATCAACCAGCGTTCGAATCGTTTCTCCCAGTCCACTGTCGATCGGTCGAGACCTCGGTACATCGAGCAAACACCGAGGTCTTGCCGATAAAAGTGGTAGGTCGACAATACAACAAAAACAGTCGGGGCAATTACGGTGATGAGCGGAAGATAACTTCGAGACGCCTGAAGCGTAATGACAGCCAGAAGAAAGATGATCGCAAGGCCAATGTAAGACCGCTTCCGCTTCTCGCGGCTGACATAAGTCATAAAAAACAACGAGTACGCAATTGGAAGGCTTGTGTGCACCGAGTTCACGAACATCAGCAAGGTCCAAGGAACAGCATCGCGCGGAATGGGAAATTGTACGTAAAGAACAATAACTGCAAGCAATCCCCACACTGCCGGAAAGAACAAAAGCATATCTTTTGCGGGGTTAATAATCCAAAATCGAGAGGCCGCTCGCATTCGATTACGCTATACGCAAAGGGAGTCGCGTGGCTATGTCCACACTTAGAACAAGGACCTTCGTCCGACCGCTGCTTGCGCTCGTTCTCCTGACGATGCTTTCACCTATGACGTGGGCGTATTTCGAATACACGAAAAAAACCGGTGTGCCGGCGACAATGAATTCTATTAAGTTTGAGGATTACAAAGACTTCACGAAAAAATGGCGACTCGTCACGGTTCGCTTTCGCCAGGACACAAAAGAAATGCGCCTAACGTACGCGAATGAAACTGCATGGAAAGAGATGCAAACGTCTGTCGTGAAATACTCGGATGGCGCTGCATTCGGTAAAGTCGGTTTGGTGACAGTAAAAGATCCGGCATTTCCAAGTTCCGAAGTGCCTTCGAGCACACGTCGATTTCAACTCATGGTTCGCGATAAAAAGAAGTATGCGTCAACTCAAGGGTGGGGATATGCGCTGTTCGACAATAACGGCCAACTGTTCGAGGAAGACGTTAAAACCCAATCGATTGCGTGTGCTGCATGTCACGCCATCGTGCCCGAGCGCGGACACGTGTTTTCTAGGCCGATGAACGTCGATTTCGGCTCTCTGGAGCTTGCGACAAATCCTGCATCGAATGAAGTGTCGCTTAAGTTCGTACAAAAGCCGGTCGCGTCTTTCACTCAGGTCCTACGCGACGAACTTCCCAAGGGCGTTTCGACAATATCATCGCTTGAAAGCCTTTTGAAGCAACAGAGCTTCTCGGGAACTCTTGATGAAATTGTTCCGTTCCTAATCGAGGGTTTGAAGAACGACGGCAAAACGACGACGTTCTATGTTGATGAGAAGAATTTTACGATCGTGACCCCATCAAAAACGAAAAGCGAAGGGTGCGAGTCATTGAAGTTGAGCCTGCGGGTATTCATTTATTATAAAGGCAGCAAGGTGCGTGACAGTCTGATCTGTCAGTAAGCTACGTCTGCACGTTCACACCCATCGACATATCCAACTCTTGTGCGTGAAGTATTCTGTTTTCTGGTGAAGCGAGGAACATGACAAGTTCCGCAACGTCCCGCGGAGTTGAGTTTTTGCCATTTGGACGCCTTCGTCCCATTTGAGAAACCGGAATTCCAACAGTCTTTGCCAAGCGACTCAACATCGGCGTTTCGACAGCGAACGGATTCACAGAATTAACAAAAATATTCTTCTTGCCGAGCTCAAGCGCCGCCGTTCTAGTAATTCCGGTCACGGCATGTTTGCTCGCCGAGTACGCACTGAAACCCGCAGATCCATGATTGGAGCTGTAAGAACCGCAATTAATTATTGCGCCGCCACCGGAGGCAAGCATCAGTGGAATTTCGTATTTCATAGCGAAGAAGATACCGAAAAAATTTGTTCCGAATACATTCATGACGTGTTCGTAGGTCGTGTCTTGGATATTTTTCGGGGATGGTGCAATTCCCGCATTGTTGTACGCAATGTCGAGGCGACCGTGCAGCTCTTTACATCTTGCTACAAGCATTTTCACTTGGTCTTCAGAACTGACATCAGCTCGCACGAACGTGGCTGATCCGCCCTTTTTCTTGATCGTCTCTTGCACCTCAAGACCCAACGCCTCACGCCGGCCACAAAAGACTACTTTTGCACCCGCTTCTGCAAAGGCATGGGCTGTGCTCTCGCCGATACCAGAAGTCGCACCCGTAATCAGCACCACTCGACCTTCAAATCGTTTCTTAGCCGTCGGCGACGCCATAGTTTCCTCTTTTGCGTCTTTAGCGAACGCGGCGACGCCAGCGGCAGACGCAGCAATTACTGATGAAATAAAGTGACGACGTTTCATCTATGCTCCTAGTTGCGGTTCTGTACGACAGCGCGTTGGTAACTCATCGTCGGAAAGCCGTCGGACATCTTCGCGCGTGATCGTGTAAACTCGTAACGCATTCGTTGTTCCGCGCTCGAGCACCGGTACTCCGAGCGTTAGAATCACTTTATCGCCAGGCTTCACTAACCCGTACTGTAAGAGCATTTCCTCAATTTGAGCCATCGCCTTGTCAGAAGAATCGTAAGGATCAATCTTAAGTGTCTGGATACCCCAAACGAGTTCGATTCGATTTAACGTCGGTACGATATGCGTAACAGCAATGATGCGCGCCTTTGGACGGAAACCTGAAATAATCGTCGCTGTCTTTCCAGAAGTCGTCAGGCAAACGATCGCGGTTGCATTTAGTTTCATTGCGGTCAGGGCACTCGCTGCACCGATACCGTCTGCTACAGAAGAGAACTGCTCGTCCATGCGCATATCATAGAAATAATCGCCGTTTCTTTCGACCTCGAGAATGATGTCATGCATGGTTTGAATCGTACGAAACGGAAATTTGCCGCTCGCACTTTCAGCCGACAACATAA
Organism: Bdellovibrionales bacterium; assembly: GCA_043720435.1. Lineage (GTDB taxonomy): Bacteria > Bdellovibrionota > Bdellovibrionia > Bdellovibrionales > JAMPXM01. The sequence goes on along the minus strand of JAYSST010000565.1, from coordinate 9,077 downwards.
GCGCGTCCGAGCCATCTAAGACTGCGTTTGCAACGTCGGTAATCTCGGCTCGCGTCGGACGCGGATTTCCCGTCATTGAATCAAGCATTTGAGTCGCTGTGATAACAGGACGCCCAATCGTGTTGCAGAGCTTTACGATTTGTTTCTGGATTTGCGGAAGCCGAGTTTGTCCGACTTCGACTGCTAAATCTCCACGTGCAACCATAACCGCGTCGGACAACCGAACTATTTCTTCGAGGTTTTCGATTGCTTCAAGCATCTCGATTTTGGCGACGATACGAGCCTGCGAACCTTTTGCCTGAATGAGCTCACGCAGTTGGCGGATGTCGTCACCACGCCGTACAAAACTAAGCGCGATATAGTCGACATCATTGGCTAAACCCCATTCCAGATCGCGCAAGTCTTTCTCAGTCAAGCATTCGACCGAGAGTTCTCCGCCAGGAACATTCATGCCTTTACGATCCTTAAGAATTCCGCCGTAGATGACCGTGCAGTAAACGTCTTCTTTTTCGACGCGGTCGACTCGAAGCTCGAACAGCCCGTCGTCGAACATGATTCTGCCACCGACTCGGCAGCTCTTAGGAAGCGCTTTGAAATCAGAGGGTATAAGTCCCGGCTTCCCCAGAACGTCACGAATGGTGATGACGACATTTTCGCCGTCTTTGATTTCAATCGATCCATTCTCAAATTTTCCGACTCGAATTTTCGGACCCTGCAGATCCTGAAGCACCGTTAGAGGTGCATGCATTTCTAAGCTCAACGCCCGCAGGTCTTTAATAACTGCAAGGTGGTCCTCATGCGAGCCGTGAGAAAAGTTCAGTCGTGCAACGTTCATCCCTGCTGCTATCGCCTTCCTCAGATTGTCTTTGCCTTTAACAGCGGGCCCGATGGTGGCAACAATCTTCGTGCGGCGATCAGCTAGCATTAGGGTCGACCTTTCGAACGAGTCATGCTCGTCAGTGATTCTGCATGCCGCTCTTTGATTCCATCGACTTCACGCCGGTGTGTTTCTTCAAGCTTCGCAATACGATTCTCATATTGCGATGCTTGTCTCAGAATTTCACCATTCTTTTGTTCGACGATGTTTTTCTTTTCTTTATTCGCGATGGTCATTTGATCGGTCATCTTCTTCGTCTGATCCTCTTTCATGACCTGAATCTCCGTCTCGAACTTACCGCTTACGCTCGATATCTTCTGCTGGAACTTCATCTCGCGCTCGTTCGACTGTTTTGCGAAGTTCTGGAAGATTGTGTCTTGATCACGCTTGTTGGTCTCGCGGAGATCGCGAAGCGTCGATTCGTAATTGTCGCGCTGTGCGTTTGAGGTATTCTCAAAGAAACTCTTGAGGTTAGCTTCGCCGCGTTGATTTGACACTTGAAGTTTGCTGGCGCGGTCATCACCGGTCATTTCTGCGCGCTCAAGCCGCTTCTCGAGGCCAAATTTTGTATTGGTGTTTCGTTCCTCAGCAGTAATTCGCTCGTTCACGATCTTGTCCTGAAAGAATCGATTCGTGCGGTTAACGAGTTGATTGTTCTGCTTTTGAACTTTATCGATCTCGCCCTTGTTTTTCTCGTTCGAAGCTTCGACTGTTGCCAATCGCTGCTCTTCTAAATCAACGATGTTGGCCTGCATCGAATCGCGAACATTCTGAACCTCGCGATTCTTGGCTTTGTTCATCGAAGTCTGCTGACGAGTGATTTCATTCTTTAGATGGTGGTTTTCTGCGTCACCCGCGTTAAGCCGATTGTTGATGCGATCCGCCGTCGACGCTTTGAAGGCTTCGGTCGAATTTCTAGAACTCGCGTCGCGTTCATCTAGAGCTTTCTGAAATCGGTCGCGATTTCGACTGATTCCCTCTTTCATGCCGAGTCTATTATCGTCCATGTTAAGTTGGTTTGTTCGCTTCTCTTCGCGCAACGTACTCTCAAATGCGCTCGACAATCGATTTGTCTCGGCGCGCTTCGATTCGGCAAGTTCGCGCAGTTGGCCGTCCTTGTGTTTTCGAAGGTCTTCAAAATCTTTGCGACCGCTGTTTTTAACTTGATCACGTTCCGCAGTTAAAGCAGTCACCTCTTTGCCATGCGCTTGGTTTAGTTTTTCGCGTTGACCAGCGACCGTCTCTTGCAACTTCGCTCGTGATTCGTTCGTATAATTCTCGAATTTTTTCCCGTCATTGGCGATCTGGCTCTCGTATTGCTCGGCCATGACCTGCTTCTGCTGGTCTTTCACGGCTGTCGTATGCTCGACCGACGCTTTCGCGGTCTCTCGAGTCTTTTGCATACGAGTATCGGCCTCGAGTGCCTGGCGGCGAACCTGATTTTGATGCATGCTGCGTAGTTCTTCGATTTCTTTTTGATATCGCATATCGCGATTCGAGACTGCATCTTGTGCTTTGTCTTTCAGGTCATTCATCTGAGTATTGTGAGTATCTTGCAGGTCGCGAATTTCAGCCTGATAAGACTCTGCCATGCGTTTCATTTCTGCCGCATGACCTTTTGCTTGGTCTGTTTCTTTTTCTTGATAAGTTTCGCGGGCGCGCCTCAAAGCTTCATCTTGAGCCGAGCGTTTTTCAGCATTTCCAACCGACGACATGCGTTCTCCTCCATGAGAAAGCAAACTTAAGCGTTCACCACTCTAGGATAGCTGAAAGCACGCGTGAACGCCTGCGCGGTGGCAAAAGGAATAGACTTGGGACTAGTCGAGTTTATTCAGGGTTTAGGACTTTGCGCCGGAACAACGCTCTCAACTCGCGGTCGCGAGCCTCACGTTTCGCACGAGCCTCCTGAGCTGAAGCATCTCTAAGTGCTATTGAGGCAATCTTGCGCTCGACCACTTCGCGATGCAGGGCTGCAGATTCAGCTGCAGCCGTCGATCGTAGCTGCGCAAGATATTCGAGCCTTTTGGGAAAACCATCTTTGGGACCGGTGAACACCCGGGCCTCGCGTACGACTTGCGCATCGAAATCAAACGGTAGCGGAAGATTTACGGAAGTCTGCCCGCTTTTCACATTCGGAAGATCGATGCGAGTTTCAAGACCAGCTGGAATCTCGTGAGCTTTCTCCCAACCACGACCGCGAAAAGTAAGTACTTCGCTTCCCGTGTTCACGACCGTCAGCAGTGATCCGTGACGATCGATAAAGGCTTCGCCTTGTACAGTCAGTTCACCTTGCTCGGTTTCGATGATTGTCGCGTGACCTTTCACCTTCAATGATCCTTCGATAAATCGAAGTCGCTCTGAACTGAGCCTTACAATGATTGTCTTTTCACTTAACGTCCACTCGCGGCCCTTTGCAGGGTCAATGATCAACTTTCTACGGTCACCGATGCGAACGGCGCAGGTCTCATTCGACAGTAAACAATTTCGTGGTTGCTCGAGTAGCGCTGACGAGTAAAGGTTGACGCGCTCGAGGCTTGGATCAATTGACCTTAGCTGAACACGCTCATTCGCTTCGACTGTGACATCGACGGTGAAACCGAGCGAAAATCCAATTAGAAACAAGAACAGTTTGGTCACAGATCCACGGCTTTCAGTGAGATCTGTGCCTGCCGCTTTAGTTCGACTTGCGAGAAATGTGAAACCACAGACCGATATATTTCGGCAGCGTCTTCAATTCGATCGCGACCCTCATAGATGCGGCCGAGGCGAAGCAGCGCAAACCCGGTCAGCTCGCTCTCGGGATAGAGACGAATCATTTCTTCGACGACTTCGATGCAAGCTTCGAAATCGCGCGACTGAAAATATCCTTCAACTAAAAGAAAACGTGCCTCTGGACCATGAAGCGTATCAGGATACAGCTTCAGGAGTTTACCTAAGCGCAAGTTTGATTCTTCAAAATTCTTGGATCGGAAATCTTCTTTGGCTTTCTCGAGCAAACTTGACGCCCGCTCTATTTGCAGCGACGAATTTGTCGAGTTAAGAACGCTAGCGATGCTGCGAATTTCGTAAGTCGACGAATCCTTCGGCCGATCCTTCAGCGCCGCAGGAAGGCTTTGGGCGATGATCTCGCGAGTCTCGCGAGAACTATCGAGAGCCAACCGTTCTCTGAAATCCGACTCGGCGGCTTGGCGTTCTGCCAACGCAAGTTTCTGCTTCAGAAGTTTGATTTGACCATCGTCGCGGGCGACAGACTGTCGCAATCCAATAATCGCGAGACAAATCAGCAAAATAACCGAAGAAAATAAACCGGCTGATAGACGTTTCATCACAATCTATATCGGCTTTTTTCAACGGCTTTTTGAGCCTTTGCCCGCGGTTTCACCGAGACAATCGATAGCCTAGCCGTGCCGTTCGCTAGGCAAACCCGAGATTCTCAATTCGAGACAGTCTTCAACGTGCGCAGACGAAACTGCGAACCAACCTCCTCGCCCTTGGTCTGGCCCGCTCTCAGCAGCAAGCTAGTACTGGAATTCACAATACTTCACGATCACCTGTGTTCATTCCTCTCCACCACCACAATCCGTTGCTCCGCATGCCCCGCCTCGCTCAACTATTTTTATTCAAGCATCGTTCACGCCACGACCATTGTTCACTCCGTTGAAACGGCGCCGGCAACAACCGTGAACCGGATGAACCTAAAATGACGCGGTCGATAGCGCACGCAATCACGAGCAATCTAATTGAGTTCCGCTATAAAAATAGATAAGCTTCGCACAGATGAAAACCACTGCAAAACGACGGTTTAAAAAACAAGAAATGCTTCCGGATTTCCTTCCAAAACCGAAGGATACATTCATCGCAGCAAAGCGTGGAACTCACGCGAAGACCGTACGCCCGCTCGATAGCAAAAAACCGCTGCACATTTGTTTTCGGTCGCAATTCGCACGTGGAAAAAGAAGCATGCTTGGGCTTAACAAGGTTAAGGTGAACGGGCTTGTCGGTGAAATTTCGAAACGTTTCGGCCTGAAAATCCAGAGGTATGCGAATGTCGGAAATCATCTGCACTTAGTCGTCCAACTTCCGGGCAGCGCAATGACCGCGCGCCGACAGTATATTAAATGGATTCGACTTCTTACTTCCCGACTGGCGTTTGAAGTTGGCGGATCGAAAAAGGGCCAGCCATTTACAGACGAGCGCGGTGAAAAGGCAAAGTTTTGGGATGCGATTCCATTTTCACGCGTGATTCACGGCAACCGCGGTTGGCGAATCATCGATCGCTACGTATTGAAAAATAATCTGGAATCGCAAGGCGTACCAAAATTGAAGGCGATCGCGATGGCGCGAGAGATTTATGACTCGGGACGCGCTCTCGACCTGCCAAGCTGGAGAAGTTCGGCGTAACTCGTGCAACTCGACCAACGCAGCTGACTCCAGCTTCCGCCGCCAAAATTAGTTCGAGCAGGACTGCCATTCACAACTTTCTAATGGATTTTTTCCGCGGCTGCGCAATGAATAACTAGGACGAACTGGGAAAACAAAAATGTTCAACGTTCAGTTTTATAATTTCGAAAAGCGAACTGTGCACCAAGCGTTTGTCTTGTTCGTTGCCGCGATCGTTCTCGTTGGCGGATGCACGCGAAACCAAAGCACCGATGGCGGCCGAGCTCTCCAGCAATCGATCAGTCAGAACACGTTCACTGACAGCGTTCAAAACTTTAGTATAAACGTTTTTTACGAGGTAGGCGCGGCGCCCTATGTCGGCACGATTGGCCTCACCGCCAATCAAACGTGGGAAATTGCAAAAACCAGTTACCAATCGCTTTTTCAGAATCATGCTGGCAGAACAGTCAGCGCCCCAACGACGCTCGCGCAGATGACACAAGTTGCAGATCAACTGCGAACTTCTTGGTCTTCAAACGACCTCATTCAACTCGGTAACCAATACGCACCGGTGCTCGTGAACAACCGGCAAATCAATGTCAGCATTTTTTTCCTAAATGGAACTTACGAAGGTGACGCGAATATTTTGGGAGTTCACCTGACCGGTTCTCGCTATGCGTTCGTTTTCAAAGATGTTGTCGTCAACGCAGGCGGAGATTCCGTCAGTCAGCGGTACGTCGAGCAAGCCACCGTCGTGCACGAAATTGGACATACAGTGGGCCTCGTCAATAACGGTGTGCCAATGGTCGCCAATCACGAGGACTCCGCACACTCCCACCACACGACGCGAACAAGCTGTGTGATGCATTGGACTGTAGAATCGCGAACCAACATTCTTACAAGCATTGGTGGCTTGATTCTAGGGAATCAGCTCAATCTCTTCGGAGCGGAATCGCTGCAAGACGGACGCGGTTATCATCCGTAGCAATCCATCAGCTCACTTTGATGTACGCCAAAAAGTTACTTCGTGTTTGTTCACGTTCAAATGCCGAATCGAACCACCAGGGATTTTAGCAAGGTGCTCGATCGCACCAAAATCCGTTGCACCTTTGAATTTGACAGTGAACACGAGACCTGCCGAAGAAGGCAGCCACGCTTCAATTAATTCGACGGTACGTTTTGGTTCAGCGATGACATCGCAAAAAACCCAGTCGCACGCGGGCGACAATCCAGGAGTCATCGCAAACGCATCGCCTTTTTCGAAATGAATTCGTGACGAAATATTTTTCGAAACATTCAGCTCAAGCGGCGAACGGTCAAACGCGTGAACTTTAAGCCCGTTCTTCGCAAGTACCCACGTCCACCCGCCCGGTGAAGCCCCAAGGTCGAGCGCAGTCTGACCCGCTCGTGGCAATTTCGATGTTCGCCATGCCCACTCCCACAATTTCAAATAAGCGCGCGACGGAGGACCTTCGCGATCTTCCTCGAAAAGCCAATCGCCTCCCGGGACTTCTTCCTGAGGAGCGGCACACAAGGCCATTTGCGAATCCGACAACAGAGTGAATGCGGGATTCACGCGCAACCGCCCCTCTTCGCCTGGCAAATTATCGGGCCAACCAAGCTTCTTCGCTCGCGCTTTCGCAATTTTACTTTCAGATCGAAAATTTTGTTCGATCAATTCCCCACGGCGATGTGAACTCGAAGTCACCTGCGTCCACGGAAGTTTTGAACGCGTGCGAAGTGCTGCGGCAGCTTTCGAGACCGAATCGATCTCGATAATCTCTGAAGCCGCCCATTCATCTCGCGCCCACACCAAAGAACTCTTATGTTGCGCGCGGACAGAGGGATCGATCGAAAAGATCCCCTTAGTGATTCGATCAAGCGAACAACCAAACCGTGCACACTCTTCCAAAAGTTCCTGTTCAAAATCAGGATGTGAAAAAACAAGATGAGAGGCCGCTGTCAAAGCCGGTGGCGAGATCACGATCGACGACACAGCTACATCATCTCAGGAGCGCGCATCGAAAGATTTCGCATGCCCTGAAACAGCACTGCTTGCGTTGCTGCAACCAAAGTCATTCGCGAAGACTCGACTTCAGCCGGCTCGTTCAAGATTCGATTGTTGTGATAAAAGCGCGAAAATGCGCCGCAAACTTCAAGCATGTACTGCGCCAAGATATTCGGTTTGAAATTCTTGAAAGCACCTTCAAGAATTTCATCGTAACCCATCAAGATGCGAATCAATTCGCGTTCGTCGGGTTGGCTCAAGACTGCCACGTTCTGAAATGACGGAGCCAGCCCGCGCTCTTGTTTGTACTTTCGAGTGAGACTCGCGCACCGCACGTACATGTACTGTACGTAGGGCCCGCTATCGCCTTCGAAACTTAAAATTCGATCCCAATCAAACTCGACGTTCTTGATGCGATCGAAAAGAAGATCGCCGAAGATCACCGCACCGACACCGACATCCTCGGCAATCGATTTTTGTTCTGCGGCGGAAAGCGATGGGTTCTTCACTGCGATGATTTTCGCAGTGAGATCGACAGCTTGATTCAACACATCTTCTAAAAAGATGACCTGACCTTTTCGGGTCGACATCTTCATGCCTTCTTTGAATCGATAAAGTCCGAACGCAATGTGATGACATTGCTTGGTCCATGGAAATCCGGCGAGCTCCAAAACTTTGAACACTTGTTTGAAGTGCAACGACTGATCAAAACCGACGACGTACAAATTCATGTCGGCTTTTAGTTCACCCATTCGGTACAACGCGCTCGCCAAATCTCGAGTCGCATATAAAGAAGCACCGTCACTCTTTCGAATGAGGCAAGGCGGCATCTCTTCGCCAAGGTCGACGATTGTCGCCCCTTCGCTTTCTTTTAATAATCCTTTACCTTCGAGCATCATTTCGACGGGCTTCAATCGGTCGTTGTAAAACGATTCCCCGCGAACGAGGTCGTGCTTGACGCCCATCAAATCCCACAAGCGCTGGTACTCAACGAGCGAAATTTTTACGAACATCTTCCAGATTTCTTCGACGTCTTTCGAACCCTGTTCGAGCTCTTTAAAAACGAGTGACCCCTTAGCCTCGAGTTCAGGATTCTTTTCGGCCTCTTCGTGAAACCGAACGTAAATTTCGAAGAGAGATTTGAAGGGTTGGCCTTTAAAATCGTACTCAGAGCCCCATTCTCGAAATGCCCAAGCCAGTTTTCCGAATTGGACTCCCCAATCACCTAAATGATTGAGTCCGATCACGTCGTAACCTTGGGTTTCTGCGAGATTTCGGATGGCCTGACCGATTGCGGTCGCCCGCAAGTGTCCGATGTGCATGGGCTTAGCGACGTTCGGAGACGAATAATCGATAACGACGCGCTTGCCGTTTCCTTCTTTTGAATACCCAAGTTTGTCACCGTCTTGAACCACTGTTTCAAAGAGGCGACCCTGTAAAAAAATGTCCGAAAAAGTCAGATTAAGAAAGCCACCGGCCGGCTCGGCACTGATGAGACCCAGCTTAACGGTTGCTCCGTGGTTGCCAGTTGCTATGAGTGTCTTTAAATGTGCCGCTATTTTAGTCGCAATCAACGGTGGTGCCTGTCGAAGCGTTTTCGCTAGGGGAAAAACCGGAAACGCGAGGTGGCCGTGTTCTAATTTCTTTGGTTGCTCCAAAACCGCTGCTAAAGCTTCAGCGGTCCCGCTAGATCCAACTAAAATCAAATTTTCGGGCGGCAAGACATTTCGCAACTCGTTAGCTAAATAATCTGCGGTCTGAAGTCGAAGCTGTCGCAACATAGACCATAAAATATCAGAAGCCTTGACGAGA
>JAYSST010000564.1:0-7553 GCA_043720435.1 Bdellovibrionales bacterium | reverse complement strand
ATGCGAATGTTCAACGACTGCGCGAAATTGGAATCGGAATTAAGCTTGGGCAGAAGGCAGCGAACTTACATGGGCCAGACAACTTGCCCGCAGTCGATGTCGTCGTTTACTCAAGCGCCGTGAAACCAGACAACGTCGAATACGCCGAAGCGCGCAGACTTAAAATTCCGTTGATCCCTCGCGCAGAATCGCTCGCCGAAATTATGCGTTTGAAACGGGGGGTTGCGGTCGGAGGATCTCACGGTAAAACCACGACAACATCGATGATCGCGGCCATCTTTTTAGAAGCGAAGACGGAGCCGACGATCGTTGTTGGTGGTCGTCTCGATCTCATTAAGTCAACGGCGGTTCTGGGTTCCGGCGATTGGATGATTGCTGAAGCAGATGAAAGCGATGGCAGTTTCTCGCGGCTGAATCCCGAGATCGCCTTAGTTACCAATATAGATAACGATCATCTCGATCACTACGGAACTTTCGAGCATCTTAAAAAAGCGTTTTACGATTTCGCCGGACGCGTTCCATTTTATGGCGCAGCGGTTGTTTGTTGGGATGACCCGATCGTACGCGAAACTTTTGCGCCCTTTGGAAAACGACTCGTGCGTTACGGATTCTCGATGGAGTCTGACGTGCGTCTCGCAGGCGAAAGAGGAAATTACGAAGTTTTTCTGCACGGTCAGAAAATGGGATCCATTCGATTGCATGTTCCTGGCCGCCATAATGCTTTAAATGCAGCAGCGGCGCTGGCGACGGCCCTTGAAGCAGGGATCGATTTTCAAACAGCGGTGCGTGGCCTCGATCGTTTCCGCGGCGTCGATCGTCGTTTTCAACACAAAGGCACCGTCGGGCAAATGGATGTCTTTGATGATTACGGTCATCATCCGACCGAAATTGAAGCGGTTCTTCAAGCTTTTCGCGAACGCTATGGTGATCGTCGACTCATCGTTGCCTTTCAACCGCATCGCTACACGCGCACGAAGCTTTGCTGGGATCAGTTCCTGACTTGTTTTGGTCTCGCAGACCGCGTGTATATTTCAGACATTTATCCCGCTGGAGAAGATGCGATTGCCGGAGTCGATGCCACGTCGATGATCGCAGGTATTCTTTCACAAAAAAGCGAATTCATACCGAAAGAAGGAATCTCTCGAATTGAATGCAAAAGCGGACTGACTCCGATTATGCATGAGACGGCGGTACTGCTGGCGGATGAACTGATGGACATGAAAGAAGAAAAAAGCCGGGGCCCTGTACGTCGTGGTGGCTCGGCGCTCTTTACGCTTGGCGCTGGCGACATCTGGAAATTGTCGGGCGAAGTGCTTGAGGTTCTTAAGGGCGGCTCGCGTTGATTGAAATGGCGTTGATTCGGCAAAATGTAAGTCTCACGTCGTACAATTCTTGGCAGGTCGGCGGCTCAGCCGATTTCTTGGCAGAACCGGTCAGTGAAGCGGAACTTGAGGCAGCCATCAAGTATGGTGTCGAGCAATCGCTTCCGATCACATTTCTCGGCGGTGGCACGAATGTGTTGATCGCAGATAAAGGAATACGCGGCCTTGTCATCGCGCTTAAAAAATTTAGCGGCGTGAAAACGTCCGAAGAAAATGGCCGCTTTAAGATTGAAGCGCTCGCCGGCTCCGGCAAATCGGAGTTATTAAAAGTTTTTTTGAAAGCGCGACTTGAACCCGCAATCTTTCTTGCCGGAATTCCCGGCGATGTCGGTGGCGGTGTCGTCATGAATGCCGGAATCGGCGAAATCTTGAATCCGCGCGAGTTCGTTGAGATCACAGATCGCATTGAAGTTTGGCGTTGGCCGTCGCTGTCTTCAGGAACTGCATTTAAAATAGATCGGCACGTGATCGAATCGAAAGCGCTCAATTGGAGTTATCGACACTGCGAGGGCTGGCGTCCCGGAGTCGTCGCAAAAGTTTGGTTGTCGTGGCCAATGGAACCGAAACCCGATGTTCTCGAACGAGTGAAAGCCGCAAATCATGCGCGGCTCACGAAACAACCGCTCGATATGCCTTCATGCGGATCCGTCTTTGTGAACCCGCCAAACGATCGGGCTGGAAGACTCATCGAATCTTCGGGTCTCAAGGGCTTTACGATTGGCGGCGCAAAAGTCTCTGAAAAACACGCGAATTTTATCGTGAATACGGGGGGGGCGACCGCTCAAGATATGCGTGATGTGATCGATTTCGTTAAAATAAGAGTGCGCGAACGGGCCGGAATTGATCTCAAAACCGAGGTCATTTCGCTTGGAGATTGGACAGTGTGAAAACGTTTACAATCATTGTTAAGCAGTCATACCAGTCGCCCAACGAACCCAACCGTTTCACGTTCACCCGAATCTGCACATTGGGATCGGTCTATAAACGATTCAGCGAGATATGAATCGAAAAGCGTCTAGAAACTCGCATGTTTCATGAACAAATTGCATGGTGTATCAGACCCACGTGAGTCAAAAGCGGTCGACAGAATGACACGTATACATTATGCTTCGCGTCATGGAAACAGTACGCACATACCTCCAGGATGAGCTTGTACGGCGCTGTAAAACGAATCCGCGATATTCGCTGAGAAGTTTTGCAAAGCACCTGCAGATGAACCCGTCTCTTCTCTCAAAAATTTTGCGCGGCCAGGTTGGCGTCAGCACAAAACGTTTCGAGAAGATTTGCGAACGTATGACTTTGGGCCCGACCGAGCGCGCGCAACTTGCGACTGCAGAAGATCGTCGTCGAACTTTTAAAAAACAAGAACATCTCTTTCGGGAGCTTCAAAATACATCGACACAGATGCGCGACATGGCCGATCAGTTTCAGGTGATTGCGGACTGGTATCACTACGCGATGCTTGAACTCATTGCGATGGACAGTTTTCAGCCAGACGAAAGATGGATCGCAAAAAAGATTGGCGTCTCTTATCCTGAAATCGTTGAGGCACGCGAGCGCTTACTTCGTCTCGGAATGCTCTCGATTGATGAAAGTGGAAAGTGGACGGACACCTCGGGCAACGTGACGAACTCAAGCGGACAATACACGACAGTTGCGTTGCGAAAACTTCAAACACAGGTACTGCATCTCGCGCTTGGCGCGCTTGAAACTGTGCCCGTTGAAAAACGTCTTCAAGGTTCGATGACACTTGCGATCGATGCTGAACTTGTTTCTTCGGCGAAGGAAAAAATCATCGCATTTCAGCGGGCTCTTGCGACATCTCTTCAGGAGCAGTCGCGCACTAAAAATTCCGTCTATCAAATGACAGTCTCATTTTTTCCGGTGACGACAGAAGGTGGCGAGCAGTGAACTTAAAAACGACTGTACATTCGCTTGTCCTAGCTTTGGGACTGCTTGGTTGCGTTGCGGCTCCTCCGTCGAATGGCGCGGGACCGGGTGCAGCTACGACCACTGAATGGAAAGAGGGCTACGGCGGCGATTCGATTGCCATCGAAGTAAGATCAATGATCGAGACGACTTGTTTTCAGGCTCGAAAGCTGCGGCCCTACCTTATCCGGCGCGCACTCGAAACTGAGAAAGATGTCGCGGATGCAATTTGCAATTTGTTGAATACAGGCGAACTGATCATCGAGAGCGTCGATCAACCGACGGTTGGCGGAATCGGGAAAGAAGCGGCAAATTATCCTGATGCCCGACCGCGCCGCATGCAGGTGAAAAAAGAATGGTGGTCGTCACCGTCGACAACGCACGAAGCGAAGGAAAAAGTCATCTTGCACGAGTTGACGCCTCTCATCGGTCTCGGAGACAAAGACTACGTCCGTTCATCTCGTCTGCAGATTGCGCTCGCTTCGTTTCGTGGAAGCACTCAGTCTGAAACTGTATGTGATCGAAGCCGGCTACTTTCGCAATATGCCGGAGCACCCGCCAAACTTGGTCATTGGCTCAGTCGCGAACTCGGCATTATCAAATGTCGGACGGCGATGGATATTCTTGTCGATACAGCTACGAACGATACGTTCGAGGGTGCAACACAGATTGATTTCGCGCACGCGTACATCATCGGAGTTGTCACCGGAGTGACCCGCACGCACGATCCGCGGTCAATCAAGGAATTCGAAACAGTCTTCATGGAAGCGCTAGTTCGCCTGCCCGATTCGCTCGCTTTCTTTTCTACCCCGATTTGCGAAATGATATCGGGTGAAGAGGACTATGGGGGGATAACATGTGGTAACGTTGTCGAATTTTTGTTCGGCGCGCGAATGCATCAGAAGATGCTCATTGCCGGCGATGGCGACGTACGTCCCTTTGATTTCGTCCGGGCTTCCTATGGCTTGATTCTAAGAATTAGCGAATCGAGTGAAAGGTCGCTTGCCGATGCTTTGATCGAACGTGGAAACGTAGATCCAGTGCTTGTCGAGGCCGCGGTTCGGTCGCACAGCTGGGCCCACTTAGCATTTTTGGGAAAACTTCAGCGCTCGCTGCACCCCGAGCACAAGCCTTCACATCGGCTCATTTCAAGAGTGAATTGGAAGAAAGCCATAACGGAATCCCAGCTCGACAAGCAGATCGACTACCGCGACTCAGGCAAGGCTTTGTGCGTACCCGACGGATTTATGAAGCAGGCCATCGCCGTTCTCGACGGCGAAGGTTTCACCGAGCGTTGCGACGATAGTTTCATAATTTAGGAACCTACGTCAGCTGCGGCGTTGGTGGCCCTTTGACCGGCTTCCGAGCCGGTTCTTGTAAAAACCCGAGCAAGAAGGTTCAATAGAAGGACCTTGAAATCGCTGTCGCCACTAATTTTATTTACTTCGAGACACGCGGCACTGTCCGTCGGTGTTCTAATGTCGCTCGTCCTTCTTGCCGGTGTTTTTGTCGCTCTCACGCAATCAAAAGTTTTCGCGATTAACGCCATTCCGCTTGAATGGAGTGGCCGACTCGATCGCGGTCGAATGGAACTCGAAATCGGGCGCGACATCGAGGCGAATATCGGCGTGCGTTTTTCGAACATCATGGGCAAGCGACCTTGGGAGGTTGATCTCGAAATGCTGGGTCGTTCGATCCGATCGCTTCCTTGGATTAGCGACGCTCGAATTCAACGTGTGTTTCCAGACCGTCTTATTGTTTCGATCGTACCCAAGCGACCACTCGCCGTAATTGTTTCGGGAAAGTCGAAGGGTGTATTGCTGCCTGTCTCCTATGATGGCGAGCTCATGCCCGAGTGGAAGTCGAACACTGTACCTGACGTTCCGTTTTTGCGTGGTGAAGCCTTTGTCCGCGACCTGCAGTTACGTGAACGGGCTGTTCAGTTGATTCGCGCGTTGCCTGAAGAGGGTGTTCTTTCTCGTTCGAATATTGCTGAAATAAGTTGGACACCTGGTTTCTCGGTTTTACTGCTTTCGCCGCGAACCGAAATTCGTCTTGGCGAAACCGATATCGAAACCAAGCTTGGACGTGTTGCTCATGTTCTCAACTATCTTTCGACGCAAGGAAAAAAGGCACCGGTCATCGATTCGACCTCGGTCAAGAAAGTTGTTGTCAGGGCGCATCACCGTCCGTAGCCTTAGGACGAGGCCAGAAAGAATCAGGCCTCAATAGAGTTTCACCGCTGAGAGAATTCGCGTGGAACTGCTGGGGGTTAAGGATGACATACGATCGAAAGTCGGATCGTTCGGCCGGTGTAACGGCTGGTAATGCGGCATCAACAGTGCGCGATTCTTTGCGTGAAAAACCAGCGGCGAGCGAAATAGTTCTCGCCGGTCTCGATATCGGCTCGACCAAAGTCTCGGTCGTCATTGGAATTGTTCGAGCGGCAAATACCGGTTCTGGGTTCAGTGGCAGTACCGCAAAAAGCAACGCGGCACCGACCCTCGATTTGCCAGGTGATCTGCAACTTGAAGTGATTGGTCTCGGCCAGGCGCCTTCGAACGGCATTCGCCAAGGTGTCGTGGTCAACGTCGAGTCGACGATCGAAGCGATTGTAAAAGCGCGTGAAGAAGCCGAGCTCATGGCTGGCTACCGAATTAGCGAAGCTTACATCGCAGTCGGCGGCAATCACGTAAAGTCTTTCGATTCGCGTGGAATGATCGCAATTCGAAATCGCGAAGTAAAACAAGAAGACATCACTCGAGTGATCGAAGCCGCGAAAGCCGTGGCTGTTCCGAGCGATCGCCAAGTTCTGCATGTGCTTCCGCGTGAATTTAAAATCGACGAGCAAGCGGGGATTTCTGATCCCGTCGGAATGTCCGGTGTTCGTTTGGAAGCCAACGTCCACATCATCACTGCCGGACAAACGGCGCTGCAAAACATGATCAAGTGCGCAGAAAAAGCAGGCTTACATGTGCGCGGTCTCGTCCTTCAGCAACTTGCATCGTCTTTAGCAGTGTTGTCTGAAGATGAGCGCAAGCTCGGTGTTGCGGTTGTCGACATCGGCGGCGGAACAAGCGACATCATGACATACGTCGCTGGTGCAGTTGCGCACACAGCCACTGTACCGGTTGGTGGTGCTCACTTTACACAAGACGTTGCAATGGGTTTGCGAACTCCGCAAACCGCTGCGGAAACCGTAAAGAAAAAGTACGGTTGCGCGATTGCCGATTTGGTCGATGAGAATGAAACGATCGAAGTTGAGGGTGTTGGCGGACGCAAGCCGCGTTCGATGCTTCGGCGCGATCTCTGCGAAGTGATCGAGCCACGAGCGGAAGAAACCATTCTTCTAATCTGGCAGGAAATTCGTAAATCTGGATTGGCGAATCAGATCGGTTCGGGAATTGTTCTTACAGGCGGTGCAAGCCAACTCGAAGGACTCAATGAAATGGGAGAATTTATTTGTGAAGTTCCCGTACGTCGCGGAGTACCCGAGCGTATTGGTGGACTTACCGATGTCGTAAAGAGTCCCGAGTTTTCTACGACGGTCGGACTATTAATTTATGGGATTGAGAATTTGTCTGCACACGAGAAACAGCGTCTGGCTCATGCGGGTCGCGAAGGGGAACACACCGGAGTCGGGGAGACAATTGAACATGTCGCCCGTAAGGTGAAGGACTTCTTTAGCGGAGCGTTGAGCTAGGCGTTACTTATTCGCGCCGGAGTCACATCCGGAGATACGCGCCGCTGGGCCGGATGCCTGGCGGAGAAAACCTAAAACGGAGGGGTTACATGTTTGAACTTGAGGAAAATATCAATATCGGCGCGAACATTAAAGTTGTCGGCGTCGGCGGCGGCGGAAACAACGCGATCACGACGATGATCGACGGCGGACTTCAGGGTGTTGAGTTCATCGTAGCGAACACAGACCGACAGGTTTTGGCTTCGCACCGCGCTTCGAAGAAAATAAATTTAGGAAGCGAACTGACTAAAGGATTGGGCGCAGGCGCAAACCCAGAAATCGGGAAACGCTCGGCGATCGAATCGTACAACGACATCGTCGAAGCTCTTGAAGGTGCCGACATGGTGTTTGTCACAGCGGGCATGGGCGGCGGAACCGGTACGGGTGCGGCTCCGATCGTTGCGAAAATTGCGCGCGAGATGGGTGCACTCACGATTGGTGTTGTGACTCGTCCGTTCTTGTTCGAAGGTAAAAAGCGCATGCGTAACGCTGACGGTGGA
>JAYSST010000563.1:0-2956 GCA_043720435.1 Bdellovibrionales bacterium | reverse complement strand
AACCTTCGGTCGTAAGACCATTCCACCTGACGGTGTTCTGACCCTTTTTCAAAGCGCCTGGTTCGAGTTCGCGGATTGTTTTCCCCGTAGCGTCTTTAACCGAAACTTTAACTTTTTGAGCATCGTTACCCAGCTGAAATCCGAATCCATGCTCGGTGTCGCCGGGCGATCGAGAAACTTTCGAAGCGTCACCTGAAACTACTTTTCCAATGAATGATAGAGCACCGAAGCTGCCTTGGCTCGCGTTGGCGGACGACAGTCCCTCAATGCCCTTACCAATGTTATTTAATTGCTCGAGCGATGAAAACTGCGCAAGCTGTGCCGCCATTTCGTGCGACTGCATTGGGTTTGTCGGATCTTGGTTTTTCATCTGCGTCAGCATCAGTTTGAAAAACGCATCTTTGTCGAGACCGTTGTCACCAACAGCGCGAATCTTTTTCGAAGGATCTTGCCAGTTTGGATCCGCGATTTTGTTAAGGACGTCGCCGATCGCTTGTTCGCCGTACGCCTTCTGATAATCGCCAGCAGCAGCGGTCTGATCGACCGCACCCTTAGTTTTTTCTAAGTCCTTGCTCGCACCTTGACGTATCATCGCAGGTGCTGCGTCTTTCGGGGTCGCAAAAGCTTGCGTCGATCTTTTAATACTCATCATAGACATGCAGTCTTGCTCCTAGGTTTACGCCACCAAATTGAGGCGACGTTCGCCCGACGATTTTTTATTGGACACAGCTGCAGCAACGACCGGTTCAACCTCCGGAAGAGGATTCTTTCTCGGCTGCTGATAGTTTCTAAATCCCGAGAGATCGCCGAAACCTTGACGGAAACCTTCACGATCATTTCGGAACTGACCCATGAAGTCTTGCGCCATCTGTCGTGTTTGTTCTCGATTTGCGTCTTGCTGCGCTTGCTCGAAACGCTGTTTAGCCATCTCGCCGCCGACTTCAATTTTCAATGCATCGATGTGTAGCTTGTTCTGCGCGAGCGATGTTTTCAAATCGTCGAGATTGCTCTCGAGAACGCGTTTAGCCGAATCCGTTTCGGTCATCATCTGAATCTGAACTTGACCGTCTTTCACGGCAACTTTCAGTGTGACGTCACCGACGCCCTCAGGCTTCAGCTGCATCTTCATTTCACCGCCGCCGTTTTTTATCAAAATCTGCGCGTGACGTACGAGATCTTGAGCGTTCGTCGCAGTTCCTTCACCGTCTTTGCTTGCAAGACTTGCTGCTAGCGCTGCAGATGTCGCGCTTCCTGACGCAAGCGGCGTGGCCGCGCGTTCGCCGCCCATATTCGCGACTTCGATGCCTGGAGCTAACGCCGACTCGATCGAATCGAATGCTCTGGGTTTCGAAACGATTTCATTCGATGCATCTTTTGGTTTCGAATCGGCATCTTTTCCGCCAGATCCCGAAAAATTTTGTCCTGCGAGTCCCGCTGTTGCCGAACTAAGCGCGGCACCGATCGAAGCGAATTTCGAAACTGAATTCGATGACTCTTCTTCTTTTTTTCCGACGGGATTGGCGCGAGTGTCCGCAGTTTCCGGTTTAGCCATCTGCAGCTCTGTCGCGAGCTTCGATGCAGAAGCCGCGGCGTCAGGCACAACGGCAGTCGTGACGGGTACCGCTACGGGAGTCGCGAGGTCCCGGCGAGCGAACGCGTCGTTAAGAGTAAGAATCGACTTCTGGAGCTTATCCATCGCGACATCTTGTTCGCTTAAGACTTTTAGAGAAATGCCCGCACCAACGCCGACCAATGTTTCACTTAACGCGCTTTCGCCCGTCTGATTCAACATTTCAGTATAGATGCGCTCTGCTTTAGGCATCTGCTCGGGCTTTAGGCCCAACTGCGAAAGGACGGCGCTCGCAGTCGTTTCTGGCGAAGCCGTGAGGGCCGTCGCATCTAACTTAGCAAATGCGTTCACGATCGCCTGCGGCTCGATACCGAATTCGTCTTTCATCTTCGACAAGAAATCTCGCATCGACAGATGACGCATCGAAAGTTCTGCTGCAGACGTTTCTTCTAGTGATTCTGCGATGTCATTTATTTTTCCTTCGATTGACCCTGGTTCGACGGAAGCAGCGATTCGCGCCCGGTCTCCGACTTTAGATTCGACGCTCGTATTTGGATTGGCATGCGTCGATGGATCGCTTTCAACCGGCGTTGCCTCGCGCGAGTCAGGTGTCGTCGTCGGTCGCTGTTCTGGAGTGCGGTACACATTCTGGGAATTTGCTGCGACCGCAAGCGATTCCTTGTTAGAATCGGATGGTGTTTCAGCCAAGCGATTCTTCGTTTCGCTCGTCTCTTCTAAAACGGTACTAAAGTCTTTCGATGTTTCGTTCGAAGAGTTCGATAAGCGAGATGCGGCTTTCGTTGAAGGTCGCGACGAAGAAGAAAGCGCAGCTGTTCCAGCTGTCTTCTCAGAAGCCTTCGTGGATGTCTTGTTAGACATCGCGCCAGACATCAGGTCTGCGGCTCCTTTTTTCGCCTGTTCGGTACGGCTGATGAGATCAACCGCTCCAAATCCGCCCATTTTCACTACTCAGCCCTCCATGGCCTCGAGTTCTACTCTTCTGACTTTGCCGATGCTGGTTGTCGATATCCTGTTAACATCTCTGACAACTTTTTTGCTTTCGGCGCCGACATCGTATTCAAAATCTCGGCCGCGTTCTTCTTCTTCATTTTATCCAAAATCGTTACCGCAAGATCCTCGTTTAAACTTTCAATCACTTTCGAGGCCGACTGCGGTTTCATGTTCGAATAGACATCAACTAGCTTTGCGACCTTCTCTTGGTCTTGCTCAACCCGACCTTTTAATGTCGCCGAAATTTCTGCTCTCGTTTTCTCAAGCTGTTTGATCTTCTCTTCGATTCCAACTCTCTGCTTCTGCAATTCCTCTTCCAACTTTGCGAGCTCGGCTTCACGCCGATCAAGTTCAAGCTTACGATCGTTCAAACGC
>JAYSST010000562.1:0-1208 GCA_043720435.1 Bdellovibrionales bacterium | reverse complement strand
AACCTCATTGGCTTTGATCGCGGCATACCTAACATTTGGTCAAGGCGCTATCGGCAAGCTTCAGCTGCCATCGTCGTCTTCGACTGAACTTGAATCACAGGCCGGTCCGGATTCACCAAGTACTCCACAGGAGTCCGGTGAGATGAAACCGATGGATCTTCCGGACAACGTTCCAGTCGCAGACATGAACATGGGTTCATCAGCGGATTCTCAAACCACTCCAATAATTCCGGCTCCACAGGCAATTTCAGCGCCGGTTCCGATGGCTACCACTGGTGGGCCAACAGAATCTCCATTCGACGATAAAACTGGCTTCGATCCAATGGCCGTCGATTCATTCTTCGACGCTGTCGATGCTGGAGACGAATCGAAAATAAAAGAGCTTCTCGACAAACGACTTGTTGATATCAATCTTTCGAAGCGTCGCGGCTACGCAGCGTTGCATCTCGCTGCTGCACGTGGCGATCTTACGACAGTTAAATTTCTTATTAAAATGAAAGCTGATCCAAACGTTATCGACGGATCAGGTGCCTCACCCGTGATGTGGTCGGTCTTCCGACGTCACGAAGACGTCGTTAAATTCTTGGCAGGCAAAACAAATCTTAAAATCGCTCGCCAAGGTGGCGAAACCGCGTTCGATCTCGCAAAACGAATGAAGATGACTCGCGTTTTGAAAGCCCTCGATCCAGATCCAAAAGGCAAAGCAACGGCGAAAAACAAAGCGCCAGCTAAAAAGCGCGTTCCGACTTCGCTGCCTAAAAAGAAATAGTCAGTCAGAGCGTTCTGCTCATGATGACCGACCGATAATTTGTAACTTCCCACTGAGTAAAAGCCACTTGCGTATATCCGCGCTTCTCGTACACCCTGAAGAGCGCGTTGAATTGCAAATTGTCCGAACTGAGAAAACGCAGTCTGGATTTCGGACATCCGTCCCGCTAACACAAATCCAAGGTACCATTCAAGGATCCAAGAAATTCGGAGGTACCTGCTACCTTAGCCTTCTTCGTTCGATTCTTCGCTGGGTCGGGGGCCTTCGCCGATGGCGATCTCTTGAATTTCGCGACCGTCGTGACGGTAAAGTTTCGGCAGCTCGTCTTGCACCGTCGCAATCGCGACCGGCCGTCCCCAAATTGCTTGGAGATTGCTGAGCGTTTCACGCATATAATCCGGCTGCATTTCGATGCCTTCAAAAAGGTGGGTCAAAAGCA
>JAYSST010000561.1:0-2960 GCA_043720435.1 Bdellovibrionales bacterium | reverse complement strand
GATCTGAAACGCTCAGCGGCGAAGTCGTGGCTGATCATTGCGGTCCTCGTACTCAGTTTTTTAGGACCATTGATTTCAAGTCTCTTGCGATCGTCTGTTGAAGGTTTTTTGGCTGAAAACTCTCGCCGTTTACTCACGGCAGACATTGCGGTCACCGCGTATCGACCAATTCGTACAGATGAAATTGATCGGCTTCGACAAAAGTACGGCGTGCGTCGAAACGTTCAAGAAATCGAATTCGTCACGATGACAACGGGCCGAGATAATCGTTCTGCATTGCTTGAAGTTCATGCTGTAGAAATGGGCTTTCCCATCGACGGGGAATTCCAGTTTACAGACGGTTCGAAAGTCAAAGCGGCACCGCAAGGAAACGCTGTCTGGCTGTCAGAAGATGCGCTGATTGCGCTAGATCTTAAGCTGCAAGACGAAATTCAGTTCGGTAAATCTAAATTCAAGATTGAGCGCTCGGTGAAACTCGCCCCTGGAATCAGTCGATCCGCGTTCGGCTTTGCACCGCGTGCCTACATACCGATTCAAATGGCCGGGCCAACCGGACTTCTCGGATTTGGAAGCCAGGTTTACTACCGCAACTATCTAGAAACCGAAAAGCCTGTCTTATCGACGGAAGATGTTAGCGAAGCACTAGGCGACCCGGATCTGTTTTTGCGAACGCCTGATGATTCTATACAAGGGGTCGAACGATTTACGGATTTTGTTTCGCTTTATCTTGCCGTCGTTTCGGTTTCACTTTTTGCTTTGGGCTGGGCCGGAGCATTCTACATCATTCGCACTCAAGCGATCGAGCGCATGCGATCAAGCGCAATCTCACTTGTATTCGGGGCTACAACTGGTTCAGCACTCCGGTTCGAGTTTTTGCGAATCGTCGTTCTCACATTAGTCGCTTCTATGGTCGCGTTCGCTCTCGCTTATGGCGGCGCGCTCATCGCTGAACCACTGGTGGCGCGCGCTTTAGCACAGAACGTGTCAGGCGATTTTCATATTGCTGTTTCGTGGCGTGATATCGCAGCACTCGGACTAACCGCGCTTGCATCATCGCTGATTTTCACATTGCCGTTTGCGAGACGACTGAACTCTTCGAAGCTCGTGGATCTCTTTCAAGATTCGGCTCTCGGGGTTGGCGGTGCGGATCACGAAGCTGTTTCGGCAAAAACGTTTTTTTTCCGCTATGCGAATTGGTTTACCGGCGCTTTTGCAGTCATGACTTTGACGGGGCTCGCGGCTTGGCTCACTCGCGATGTAAAACTGGGAGGCCAGTTAGCAGCCGGATTTGTAGTGGCTGCGACGGTCATTCATTTCAGTGGCGTTTTGTTTTTTCGCATGGTTGCTAATGCCTTCTCTAAGGCAACAGGACGATTCGGCTCGTTGTTGAGGCTAGCCGGAACTCAATTGTCACGCGCGCGCTTCGCCGTTCGCCTTTCTTTTTTAGCCATCGGCCTATCAACGTTCGTGGCAAGTGCGGTTGGCCAGATCATGGTGTCGCTCGGGGATGAAATGGCGAATGGATCTCGACTCGATACGGCGCCAGACTTTTTCCTCTTCAACATTCCTGAAAGCGAACTAGAAAATCTGCAAGCGATGCTTTTGAAAGAAAATACGAAGCTCGACTTTGTTTCTCCTATGATTCTGGCTCGCGTTAAAAACGTGAACGACAAGCCGACCGAGAACGAACAGTTTCAAAAGTTTCCAGTCCGAATCACTTGGCGCGACAAACCAATTCAGAGTGAACGTATCGTCGCTGGAAAAGCTATAACGGAAAAGTTCGATCCTGCAAAGAGCCCGCTTCCGGCGTTGAGTGTCGAATCTCGATTTGCCGAACGAAACGGCTTCGACATTGGCGATCGACTTTCGTTCGACGTGCAGGGTGTGCCGATCGAGGGGAAAATCGAAAATCTTCGCCGAGTTCGCTGGACAGACTTTAATCCTAATTTTTTCATCTCTTTTCAAAGCGGTGTTCTAGAGGACGCTCCGAAAACGTGGTTGGGAAACGTCCGCGTGACCGACCGAAGCGCTCGTTCGCGAGTTCAGAGCACAATTGTTCGTGCGTTCCCAGATCTTTCTGTGATCGACGTGAGTCAAACTCTCGAACGGATCGCTGCGCTCACACGATCCATCCTAGGCCCCGCAGAAAAAGCGGCGTGGCTGTCGTCGACTTTTTCGGTCCTTGTCCTTGTGACGATCGTCGGTCATTCGACACGAATGCGAGCGAAGGAGATGAACCTCTTTAGGATCCTCGGTGCCGAGCCGCGACGCGTCAGCCTGTTGTACCGGCTCGAATTTGCGCTCGCTTCGGGACTTGGTTCGTTTGTCGGTGCGTTGAGCGGCCTGGCACTCGCGTGGTTCATCTCGATTCGATTTCTTGAACTTGAATTTCGCTTCGATGCTCCTCGGCTCGTTATTACGATCGCAGTTGGTTTAATTTTAGGCACGAGCTTAGGAGAATGGCTGTTCCGCCGAGTTTCACGAGGGCTTGGAATCAAAGCCCGGGTCGTGTAAGTACTTAGCCACGAGGTAATGATGTCTAGCATGTTCAGCGCTTTGGTCGGCAGTTTTAAGCGGTCTTTGCAATTCACAGATCGAGAGAAATCCGTACTTCCGGTCGTTGCCGTCCTTTTGATTCTGGCTGCCGTTTTCCGAACTCAGCCGCACCTTTCGAACACGACGCCATTTTTTGCGGTCACGGTCTTGGTCGGTTTTGTTCTCGGTTCGGGCCGTCCGGGACTTGCTGGAGCGCTCTCTGTTCTCGCCATGTTCGCAGGTGACCTCATCATTGGTTTGCATTCGACAATGCTGTTCGTATACGCCGGCATTGCGATGGCATCTTTCTTCGGATCCGTCGGTTCGGATTTTATCATGAAACGTCAGTCGTGGTTGAGTCGCGGGTTCTCGGCATTCGTAGTGTCCGGACTCGCCAGCACGATCTTTTTCGTCATCACTAATTT
>JAYSST010000560.1:0-2970 GCA_043720435.1 Bdellovibrionales bacterium | reverse complement strand
TGGCGAATGGCCTCAAAGAGTCTGTCGAAAACGAAACTGGTCTGACACTAACACCGACGGGAACAGTCGTTAAAGGTGCGAAGTTCGAGAAATTGAACGCGCGACATCCGTTCTATGATCGCAATTCTTTAATCGTCTTAGGTTCGCACGTGACTATGGAAGCTGGTACCGGCGCGGTCCACACAGCACCAGGCCACGGACAAGACGATTACCGCGTTGGACTTCAGTATGGACTCAAAGTTCTGTCGCCGATCGACGCAGCCGGAAAATATACAGATGAAGTTCCTGAATACCTCGGAACGAAAATCTGGGATGCGAATCCTTTGGTTGTGCAGCGACTGCGCGACAATAAGTCGCTTTTGTCGTTCAAAGAATTCGTGCACCAATATCCGCATAACTGGCGTTCGAAAACTCCGCTTATCTTTCGCGCGACGCCGCAGTGGTTTTTAGGAATGGATCTGGTCGAAGGAACGAAAGACGACAGCGGTCGCCTGGTTACAAAAGATGCAGCGCAAATGCGCGCCCGCGCTCTGAAAGAAATTGAAAAAATTAAATTTGTACCGGCTTGGGGTGAAGCACGTCTGCGCGCCATGATCGAAAATCGTCCGGACTGGTGCTTGTCCCGTCAGCGCACGTGGGGGGTACCAATCCCCGTCTTCGAATGTCTCGAGTGTAAAAACATGATGGCTGATGCTGATGTCATGGACCGAGTTGCCGACGCCATCGAAAAAGAAGGCGGCATCGAAGCATATCACGCTCATCCTGAATCACATTTCATGAAAGATAAAAGCGGCAAAGCGCTGCCTTGCTCGCGCTGCGGAAAAGCTGATTTCAAACGCGGCGGAGATATTCTCGACGTATGGTTTGATTCGGGCGTTGCGTGGTCGGCTGTTCAGAAGCGTCGCGAGGGCATGGAATACCCAGCCGATATCTATCTCGAAGGAAGCGATCAACATCGCGGATGGTTTCAAACCTCCCTCCTCGCTTCGATGGCAACGGAAGGTAAGGCGCCCTTTAAGGCCCTCGTCACGAATGCGTTTGTGAACGACGCCGACGGTAAAAAGATGTCGAAGTCGCTTGGCAATGCAATGAGCCCTTCTGAAATGACGAAAAAATCCGGAGCCGAAATTCTGCGCCTCTGGTGTTCGTTCGTCGACTTCTCTCAAGACATGGCTGCTGGCCAAGAAAGCTTTGACCGAGTCACCGAGACCTATCGTCGCTTCAGAAATACGATGCGTTTTTTCCTAGGAAATATCGCCGATTTTGATCCGTCAAAAGACTCGGTGCCCTTCGAGAAAATGACCGTTCTAGATCAGTGGGCGCTTGGGCGACTTAACGATTTAGTTACTGAAGCGAAAACGAATTACGACGGCTACGAGTTCTACAAAGTTTATCACGCGTTAACTCAGTACTTTACAGTCGCGCTCTCGGCCGGCTACCTCGACATGTTGAAGGATCGCCTCTATACGTTCAAAAAAGACGGTGTCGAGCGGCGGTCGGCCCAAACTGCGGTTTACACAATCGCAGAAACGCTGGTTCGGGTGATGGCACCGATCACATCGTTCCTCTCGGAAGAGGTTTACGGTTATCTACCCGGTTCAAAGTTAGAAAGCGTTTTCCTCACCGAGTTTCCGACGCCAAACCCGAAATGGGTCAACGACGCACTCAAGGGTGAACTTGCCGAACTGTTCTCCGTCAGGTCGGAAGTGACTAAAAAACTAGAAGAGTTGCGCCAGACGAAAACAATCGGCTCGGGACTTGATGCAAAAGTCAGCTTAACGGCTGATGGAACAAAGGCCGAATACTTGAAGAAGTACGAGAGCTTGTTGCAAGAGTTTTTTATTGTTTCCCAAGTCTCTATCAGCATGGGACAGTTTGAAGTAAAGGCCCTGCATGCTGAAGGCGCAAAGTGCGAACGTTGTTGGTACTGGAGCACCGAAATCGGTTCGGATCCGAACTTCCCAACGGTGTGCCAGAAATGTTCGAAGGCTCTGAATTGATGCATGGAAGGTTCGGGCCCAAGGCCAGAATGAGAGGACTGTAAGTGAAACTAAAATATCTCATTCTCGCGGCCATTGCTGGCGCCATCGTAACGTTCGATCAAGCGACGAAAATGTATGTTCATACGCATTTCCAATTGCACGAGTCGGTCGAAGTCATCGCCGGCTTTTTCAATCTCACGTACGTTCGAAATTACGGTGCCGCTTTCGGTTTTTTAGCTGAAAGCCATCAGACATTCCGCGAGTTTTTTTTCCTATCGATGCCGCCTGTCGCTCTATTGATTATTCTCGCGATTTTTCGAACGGTGGCAGAAGTCGACCGTTGGACGATCGTATCACTATCGATGGTCTTCGGTGGCGCCATCGGAAACTACATCGATCGAATCCGATTCCGTTACGTCATCGACTTTCTCGATTTCCATTTGCAGAAGCAATATACTTGGCCGGCGTTTAACGTTGCGGATAGCGCGATCGTGGTCGGCGTCTCGGTGCTCCTTTTCCTCGAACTTACACGGATCAAAAAATCCGCGCCTGTCGCTAAAGCTGGGGCGTCCAGTGAAACGACGACCGATGGTCCTTCGGCCGACGGACCTCGCACGACGTGAACGAATCGAGCGCGATTTCAACGTCGGGGTTTTTCCCGTGGATTGAGTTGGGCGACTTCCGAGTTCAAAGCTACTTTTTCGTTATTAGTCTCGTCCTTTGCCTGTGCGCCTACTGGATTCCGAAACGCGCCGAGAAGCAGGGGCTGTCTCCCAGTCGCGCACTCGATATTTTTATAGCAGCGATGGCTGGTGGATTTCTCGGATCGCGTCTCTTACACATTTTTTGGGAAGAGCCCGCTTACTACGTCGAAAATCTCACGTTCGTATTCGATATTATGTCCGGCGGATTCGTTTGGTACGGGGGCGCCTTTGGCGCGGCGATCGCAATTTGGATTTTTCTGCGCTTAAGAAAAGACCGCAGCACA
>JAYSST010000559.1:0-1216 GCA_043720435.1 Bdellovibrionales bacterium | reverse complement strand
GATTTCCATTCGTCACGAGAGTCTCAACGACACCGCGTAAAATGCGTGCGTACTCGGTTCCGATTTTATACGAAGCCGCGATGCGAGCGCCGTCGCTTTTCAAAACCGGAAAGCCATTACGACCTACGGTGATAAGACTATTTCTAAAACCCATTTTCTGCGGAAGTGACCCGACAGACTTGTCGAGTCGGCGAGCTGCATCTTCTCGCGACCCCAACGAGCGTGCGACAAATTCGTCGTCGCGAGAATAAGCCCAGCCCCAGAAATCTGCGAAACCTTCGTTTGCACCGCGCAAGAGAGTTTGGTTCATGACTTTTAGCGGAACCATCGCGCCAACCGCATCGATCGATTCCGCTTGGGGCTCTTCGGTTTTTTCGACAATGGCTCCAGCGCAAGGAGTTTCATAATCGATTCCGTATGGAATTGATCCGTTACGAACAAGTTCTCGAATCGGAGTCAGGACAATCGCTTGAAATACGCGGTGAAAATGTTCGTGCCCAATAATTCCCGCGTTTTGCGAGATTGGCAGCAATTCTCCTGCATATGGAACGATGAAAAGTGCATCGAGTCGGCCGTCGTAAACTGCGTTATTCAAAATCATCGGCGAAGAAACGGATTCCGAAATACGGACGAGCATTCCGACTCGTGAGATGCCTCTCAACTTCGGAGCAACTTCGGTTTCCGTGTCGATTGTCGCTAATCTTTCGAGATGCGCATATAAGGTGGCCGCCTGTTGAGTCACGAAGTCCGCCGGGCGCATGTACGCACCTTCACGGACCCATCGGCCGATCGGTTCGTTGGCGTCGATCGTGCTGACAGTGAGTCGTGGATCGACAACAATTTCGGCGACTCCACCGCGAAGGCTATCTGGCTCATTGAACGTTTTTAAGCTGATATCTTGAATCGAGTAGGCTCCGCTCGCGTCGAGCCACGGGAGGCGATAAATCGTTCCGGGCTTCTCTTCAACGGGTGCGCAACCCGACAGCAACACTGCCGCTAGAGTTAGAATAACCGTGAACATGCCGACCTGATGCGTCGGTAGACGTCTCGACTCATATCTCTTTGAAGCTAAATCCGATAAAACCACGCGTCTACTACCTCGATGGAATGGGTAGCACAGCCTGGGCCGGATAACTTGAACAATTTCACGGTGCGAAGGGCTTAAAGTGCTGCAGGAGAACGAGATTTCAATGCCAGATGAAGGTTCTACACAATC
>JAYSST010000558.1:0-1216 GCA_043720435.1 Bdellovibrionales bacterium | reverse complement strand
TCACAGTGAAGTCCCTCGACATTACCGAAGTCATGCGGTGGACGACGGCATCGAGCAACTTGTATCTCAAACTTCCCGACGGACGTTTTCTCGCGGTCGTTCGCAAAGGTGCGGCGGTCGATCAAGAGCGATTAAAGAAGTATGCAGCAAAAGGTGTAACGACGCTGTTTGGTAGCGAACAGGAACTTGCGGACGCGCTCGGCGCCGATATCATTGCCGTTGATCCCAAGATTGAAGCGCTCGAGAAAGTCAGCGACGCGGTTTTTGACGAATTGCGAGTCTTAGGAGTTACGGAAGCGACATTCAACCACGCGAAGGCGATCGGTAAAGCTGTTCGTGGCGTTATGGACAAAGATCCCCAGCTTTCGTCGGCTTTTGCAAAATTCCAATCGCTTGGCCGCGAAGATGTTCGACATTCACTAATGGTGTCGGCACTCAGTACAGTCATTGCATCTTCGATGGACTGGATAAAGCCTGCGACCCTGGAGAATATCGCGATGGGCGGTCTTCTTCATGACTTCGGCAAGTTCACGCTTCCTCACGAAATCTTGGACGTACCGATCGGGTCGTTATCACCCAACGATCGAAAGATTCTCGAAGGACATGCGGAGTCGGGCCGTGCGCTGCTGTCGCAAGTGAAAACAGTTCCTGAAGACATCCAGCAGATCGTTGCCCAACATCACGAACGCAGCGATGGCTCGGGTTATCCGTTGGGACTAAAAGATTTCTATATTCACCCGCTCGCGCGAGTTGTGAGTTTGGCGAACGAATTGGTTGAACGTTACGAAGCAGAAATGAAGGCGGGTCGGCCCACGACTGTTCGCGCATTGATCGAAACATTGATCGCCACGCAAGCGTCGAAATTTAACCGCGACTTAATTAAGTCGCTGAGAGATCTGCTCGATTCAGACAAAGTCGTCTAGAGGATCAGCAGCCTCTAACGAAGCAAGACGAAAAATCCGCACAGGAATAAACCGAAGGCCAATATCAAGTAGCGACTTGGGCGCTTGCGTCGAACGACCGATTCTAAAAGTGCAGCGAACATGGGACCCGTTATCGCAATGGCTGCAAGCGACGCGAGATGTCCCAATTGAATCGCGGTGAGGTAAAGGCAGAGTGACAAATAAGTTCCGCCGAAACATCCCAGCAAAAGTAGTCCCCGCGATTTCGTATCGAGCCTGTAAAAGTTCGAGAAGAGTCCGATCACGGGTGTGTG
>JAYSST010000557.1:0-2976 GCA_043720435.1 Bdellovibrionales bacterium | reverse complement strand
AATCCACTTTTGAATTTCTTCGGTCTTGTATTTCGGCAACCCGAGCTTTTCGGCCTCAGCGCTCGTTTCACTTTGGGTGGAGCCATTCGCCGGGTGGGCGCTCTTGTTCGATCTCAAATATAGCAGCAGACCTATGATGATCGCGCCGACAATCAGGCTAACAATGACGATGGCATTCGGCGAATCGAGCGAACCTTTATGTCCGGACTTCGTTTTTTGACTCATCGCACTTCCTTCATTCCTGACGATAGCGATACAGCGTGGTAAATGTCATCCTACGATGCCAAACAATGAATCAATTATGACAGCGAATAATTCAGTATCTAACCACATTACGATGACTCCGTGCCAAGTGACGGCGATGGCATCTTTGCAGTCTCCGCAAAGTCCAAACGTTTTTGTGACGGGCGGCGCTGGCGTCGGGAAATCATTTCTGATCCGAAACTACAAACGTGATCCCAAAGAGTATCCAATGTTGGCTTCGACAGGCGCCGCTGCGGTACTCGTCGGAGGTCGAACTTTCCATTCGTTTTTCGGTTTGGGTATTCTTGACGGTGGCCCAGAGGCGACGATCGAACGAGCGTGCCGCAACCGTCAGGTAGTGAAGCGCCTCCGCCAAATTAAGGGACTCGTCGTGGACGAGATCTCGATGCTCGCCGGTCCCGTGCTTCGCGTGGCTGAAGTGATTTGCCGCCGCGTTCGTGATAGCGATCAACCTTGGGGTGGCATCAGGATTATTGCCGTCGGCGATTTTGCGCAGCTACCTCCGGTGGAGCGCGATCCTGCGCGCGGTGGCGGGTGGGCGTTTCTTGATCCCGTATGGGAGTGGTCAAAGTTCGAACGGCAAATGCTGCAAACTCAAGTGCGCTGCCAAGATCCAGATTACATGCGCGTGCTTTCGAAAATTCGCGGCGGCCTGGTTGACGATGAAGTGACGGATTACCTGAACGAGCGCACGGGTCCCGTTGAAACGGAATTTGTCGGAACACGGCTTTTCCCGCGGCGCGACCAAACGGAACAATTCAACGATGTTCGACTCGCCGAACTTCCAGGCGCAGAAGTTCAGATTGAAACGGTCACCACGGGGCAAGCGCGCGCCGTCGAATCGCTTTTGAAGCAAGCGCCTGTTCCGCAGACTTTAAGACTCAAAGAAGGTGCGCTCGTGATGATCCGACAAAACGATCCGATGGGTCGTTGGGTGAACGGATCCACGGGACACGTTCGCCGGATTCAACCTGCGCGTCTCTCGATCGAACTTTTGAACGGGCGCAAAGTCGAACTCGACAAGGCGACGTTTTCGATGCTCGACGGAGAAGGCGAAACGATTGCGGCCCTCATCAATTTTCCCGTCAATCTCGCTTGGGCATCGACCATTCACAAAGCCCAAGGTTCGACACTTGACCGGATGGCGGTCGACCTCTCCCGGTTGTGGGAGCCAGGTCAGGCGTACGTCGCACTGTCGAGGCTGACTTCAGGGTCAGACCTGCGTATTGCGAAATGGGATCCAAAGTCGATTCGCGTCGACCCCCAAGTTGTTGAATTCTTGAAGTAATTTCGTAGCTGTCAATGTATTGAAAACCCCGTTTCAGGTTTGAAACAGTCTGTTCCAATTCCGCTCGACGATGTTCCATTCTTGGGTCAAAGATAGGACAGCTACCTCTAACGATAGGGATACGCGCATGAGCGAAAACGTTTTCGAATCGATTTTCGATGCTGCATCGGTGAACGACTTCTTACGGCGAGAACTCGATCGGCGCCTTGGTGGGAACCCTCGGTACTCCATGCGCGCCTTTGCAAGACACTTAGGCATGAGTCCCGGAGAACTCAGCGAAGTGTTGCGCGAGAAGCGCCCCATCAGTGCGCGTGCCTGTCAAAAAGTAGCGCGCGCACTTGATCTGAGTCCGGCCGAATTTAAACATCTTCTCGTTCTTGCAACGACAACGGGCCACTCGGGCCAAAGAGCGAACGAAGCCGCGCCATTGAAGTCGGCACTGGCAAACGCACAGATTCACAGACTGAACGAAGACCGCTTTCGACTCGTGTCCGATTGGTGGTGCCTTGCAATCCTAAACTTGCTCGACCTCGATGATATTAAATGGACTAGCACCGACATCGCCGAGCGCTTCGGCATTTCGACGCTTCAGGCGCAAAGTGCGATGGACCGACTCGAGCGGCTTTCGTTAGTGAAAAAACAGTTCGGTGATCGGGCTGTTCCAACCAACGACTTCGTCGAGCACTTGAGTGAAGTTTCGAGCGAAGCGATTCGGAGATATCATCGGTCGTTGTTAGAAAAAGCGATCGAAGCGTTGAATACTCATGACCGTGAACAGCGCGACGTGACTGGTATTGGCTTCGCAATCGACCGCCGCGAGTTGAAAGCCATTGCACATGAGATCTCGGAGTTTCAAGATCAGCTGATTGCAAAGTACGGAAGGAAGCGCCGCGGGCGAAAGTTCGATAGCGTCTACCAATTTGAAGCTGCGCTCTTCCGACTTAGTCCAGCGGAGAAAAAATGAAACAGTTTATCGTCTTCGTGATTTTCGCAGCGCTAGTTACGCTGATCGCTGTCTTGGAAACGGCGCAGGCGGGGCCTACTCGTGTCGGCAATGGAGATGACGGTGGAGACCTCGAGTCGCCGGTCACGGTGAGGTCAGGCATTCTTGTCGAAACCCGCACTGAAGCTGTCGCACTTTTGAAGCAGCTGAATGTCTCCGGTATTGCCGGGCTCGGTCAGCTCATTCCCGAGACCGAGAAGACCGAACTGTTGCTGGTCGATCGCAACGTCAATCTTAGTCAAACAAATGCAACGCCTGAAGAACGCAGCGACGCCCTAGAAGAAGCGAAGGCGATCGGCGCCTTGAACGAAAAAAATCAACTCGTTTACGCACGGACTTTTCCCGAGCCACATGCCGCAACTCGCTTCTTCCCGGCGGCCCTGTTGCTCGACCGCAAACAACTTGTCGCACTTCATATTCA
>JAYSST010000556.1:0-7627 GCA_043720435.1 Bdellovibrionales bacterium | reverse complement strand
TTAGGCGGCGGGCCGATGACCGGTGCGAGTACCGGGGGCAAGATGGTCATCGCTGCGGATCGAGGTTTCAAACGCAGACAGATCACATTATGCCGGTGTCGCTTGGGGGAAAAAACAATATCGAGAATTTAAGGGTATTGTGTCGGGTTCATAATTCATTGATGGCCGAAAAGGTTCTCGGACCAGGCAGAATGCGTGAGTTCCGAAGTTTTTTTGAGGAGGCGATCGCGCTCGAGGCCAGAGAGCCCTGCTAACGATCGATTCGTTCAAGGACCTCTCTGGCTGAAATGCCTAGCCATATGTCGGGCTGGCGACGCGGCTCGACGCGGTTCTCTACGCTTTACGCTTCTGACGGCGGCATAGAATTGCTATAACAATGAGATGCCGATCTCGCAAAGGGCCTCGATCTTCCTTATCTGTTCTACTTTGCTTGCGTCGCTCTTCATGAGTGCGGGGCCGGGCGTTGAACAAGCCGAGGGCGCTTCGCGGAAACGAACGAACGCTTCGACGCAGTCCCGCAAACGCGGCGTAAAACAAGCCGCACAGAAGTCCGAACCTGCGGTTGTACGAACGCCTCGACTGTTTGTCGACGAGCGAGTCACAAAGATCCTTCGCGAGCTCAAGGGGCGGGCACCGCGAGCCCGCGCTCCGGAAGCGGCGAAGGTTGCTCTGCCGGTTTGGTCGTCGAAAAATCAGTGGCTGCAAGCCGTTTATTCCAAACATATTGTCGATGCCTCAAATGCCACGGGCCTTTTGTCCGATAAACTTTTGTTCTATGAGGTTGCAAAAAAAGAACTCGGTCCGAATGTCGATCGCTTTCTCGTTAAGACGATGGGGCTTCGAGATTTTCTGGTAACGGAAAATATCGTGAACGCTGAGGGTCGTCTCATTGCCGACGGCGATCAGATTGAAGCAGCGCTCTTCAAAGTGTTTCAAGGCGGTTTTGTTGCAAGGCCGGCGGTTGGTGTCGCGCCCCGCGAAACAGGACGTGGCCTTTTCAGAGAGACGGACGAATTCGTCGCCGAGTTGATAAAAACCGACACTTTTCTATATCGCCCTGAACATCGCAAACGCCCGGTGCGAAGTACGGTCCTCGACGAGGTTGCAAGTGGCGAAGCGATCGTGCTTCAAGAAGACGTGACAACAAAGCTTCCTGGAAAATTTGTTTGGCGCGAAGCACGGGTGCATTCGTATGAAAGTCGTGTCGTCTCGGATGCAAACACGAATTATTGGATCAGTAACGGCCGACTCTCGAATGAAGAGATAGCCGGTGCACAAAACTTCGTCGCAGAATTCTTGGGATTACTTCCGCCATCGTTACTTTCGCGCCAAGCAATGAGTTTCGATGTCTTGATCCTGCCAGATGGCGAGTTGCGTATCTCTGATGTCGTAACAAATCGCGGACGAAAATCAGCGTGGTCTCAATATCTCGATCAACCAAGAGTCATCGGCGCGTACACGCGACACTTTGAACAGTTTGCCGGCGTACAATTCGCCGGAATTAGCGGCATGTTGCTAAGACAAAATGCAGGCAATTATTTTGCGTATTGGGGCCTGCGTATCGAGAAGTCGCGCCCGGGATTTGAAAAAGTACTCGCTTGGATTCCGCCGTGGCCTTAGATAACGGTGAGGTCAAACGTAAGCATCCGCGTTTTCCGACGGACCTCGAATGTTTGTTTCGTGTCGAAGGCACATTTGCTTGGGATAACGGCGAGCTATTGAATTTGAGCAAAGGCGGAATTTGCATAAAAGCAAAAGTGCCACCATCAAAAGATGCGATCGTCGAAATTGAAATTGATCTGATGACTGACGGCGGTGATCGCAAAAAGCGAAAAATGAAAGCCCGAGTGATGTGG
This sequence comes from Bdellovibrionales bacterium, assembly GCA_043720435.1. Classification (GTDB taxonomy): domain Bacteria; phylum Bdellovibrionota; class Bdellovibrionia; order Bdellovibrionales; family JAMPXM01. The sequence goes on along the minus strand of JAYSST010000556.1, from coordinate 5,771 downwards.
AAGCGCGGTAAGCGAGCGGGACTCAACTTTACGGGACAATAGCTTTACGAAATCTTTTCGGGATCTGACCGACGAATCTCGTGTTCTTCGAGAAGTGATCAAGGCGCAGCTGTCCACCGTGCCACTCGGCCGCTGACCTTGCGAGGGTGAGACCTAACCCCGATGAAGATTCTGGGCGGGTCGAAAAAAATGGTTCGAAAATTTGTCCACGATTAACGAGCGGAACTCCGCTGCCAGAATCGCTCAAAGCGAAAAAGACCGAATCGGTATCTTCAAAAAATTCGAAGCGTATCCAAGGATTCATTCCTGCCGATGTTCCGCTGCCGTGAGCCGCCGCGATAGCATTCTCGAATAAAGAGTCCATCATCAGCATCAAAAGAAGTTCTGAACCTTCAAGGACAGAGGCCGGACCCAGCGGCGCAAGATCGGGACCCATCCAGCGGATCTGCTTGTCCTGTACGACGGTCTGCCACTTCTCAGATATTTTAGACATGAGGCTTATCGAGCTAAATTCTTCTGGCGGAAGCTGGCTTAAGTCCGCGCCGAATAGGCTCGAGAGAATTCGGTCAGCGAGAAGACGCTTTTGTCTTTCTTGTTCGCCTTTTTCTTCAGTATCATTTTCCGCAAAAAACCAGATGGAATCACTTGCCGGCGCCTTCATGCCCTTCACGACATGAGAAACTTTAAGATTGATCCAGCGATGTTTCGCGTCGCGATCCACGATCCTGAAGTGTGTTCGGAACGACTTCTCAATTCCGCTCGCCAGCATTGCCAGCAACCGGTCGCGATCGTCAGGATGGGCGTGCAGGGCGAACCCGAAACGACCGTCTTCAAGACACTGCGGATCTAAATTAAATACTCTTTCAAAACTTTTCAAAGCCTCGGCCGTCATATCGACGCGGCCCGAGCGCAGATCCAATCTCCACATCGAGGCATCGAGTGATTCAATTGCGGCCCATGGAGATTCAGTCGTGCTGTCTAAAAGTATATTGGTCGTCGCGACGCTGAAGGCGCCGCGAACGTTAAGCGATTCACGTGGTGAATTGTGTCCGAAATTATTTTCGGAAAGGCGAACAACGCTAACCGCGGCTGCGCTGCGAGATTTAGAGGAAGAATCTTGACCCATCTAAAGAACTCTTCGGATGGTTTCATGAACAACTTGTGTCTCAAATTAGGACGAGCCCGTTATGGGCGGTCGCAGTACCCTGTTGGCCAGGCGACGACGGAGCCGTTAACCGAGACTCCGCCCAATTCTGAAGTTTGCACAGTCGTGTCTAATTTTTCGCCGCCACCGGTTGCAGACATGCGCCAGTCGCCGATGGATTTGGTGCACGAGGAATCGCCGAGACCGAGAAGTTTGATGCCAGATTCTTGATCTGGGACGAAAGTGAAAGTCCCAGATGCCCAAAGTGTTTTTCGGTCGCCGTCGAGTCCGTACAATGCGCCGTCGAAACTGAGGACCGATTCTTTCTGTGACAAGGTCCAGTTGGATCCCTGGCCCAGCAGTACTCCTTCGAGAGTGGCCCGATAGTTCGATCCGGGGACGGTCTTTCCGTCCGCAGCGCTGACCGTTGCTGCGCTCACCATATTAACGGTCGCGCGTGCGCTTGCAGTCGTTGATGAGCGCTCAAACTTGATTTTGATTTTGCGGGCGGTGACAAGCGTATGCGCTTGCGCGCGTGGCTCAAGATCGTTGAAGTTTCTGATCTCGAACTTCGCGTCGTAAGTTAATGTTCGAGTAGTGTGATCAAAACCCAATCGTTCAACGCCGAGAATTTCTTTTCGGCCCGAAACTTTAGGATCAACGCCGCACTTCCAAGTTGTCTCCCATTGCGCGCGATTCGAAGCATGTGATGTTCGGCAATTGATAGCCAGCGGCTCGGCAAGTGGTGTCACTCCACTCACCGCAATCCCATTGAAGGGTTTTATAGCGCGTTCGATGTGACTAATCTCGGTCAGCGCGAACATTGCGACCTGCGACGAGCTAAGGCCCGTTGGTTTAGTCGTGGCAGTTCCCGCAAGTGCTGGCAGTGGTGGCATCTTCGGTGCCGGTGCACATGCAACGAAGCAACCGAGTAGGATCGATGAAGCTAGGATTTGACGGACTTGCATCGGCTTTCTCCATTCATTCGAGACCAGACTTCGAGACCCGTAAACTGACTAACACTTCGACAATTCAAGCGCCAAATGTCACGTAAATCCAACTAGTTGGAAACGGCTAGACCTTAAAGTGGAAAGGACCGGTCGCATGACACTTCTGTGACACATTCTCAAGTAGTTCTCGATAAGGTAAGAGCATGTTCGGTGCCATGAAATTGAAACTCTATCACCAAGCCGGCGGTCCGCTTGAACCACAGTTCGAAGCTGCCGGTACAAACGCTCGCGGCGTACCGCTTTTCAAGTGGCAAACTTGCTTGCGCTCGCTTGTTCTCGTACCGAATGATTACGCCGCTGAATTTGATTCGACTGTGACAGGTGAGTGGCTCGAAGACGAAAGTGCTTACCGACGACTTCTCGAAATCGCGTGCGGTTTGCATTCACCGCTCATTGGCGAAACAGAAGTTTTCGGGCAATTCAAAAATGCAGTGCAAATACGACTTGCCGAATGTGCCCAGGATTCTGCGCTTGAAGCCGCGTTTGTCGCGACTTTACGACAGTGGTCGAAAGCTTTGATCGAAGACGTAAAATTGATTCGTCAAAAACATTTGCTCGATCTTGGCAGTCAATCTTATGGGAGTCTCGTTCGACGTGAAATCCGCGAGCTTCAACAGCCACACATTGAGTTTCTTGGAGCAGGGCAACTCGCGTGCGAAATTTTACCTTGGCTCATAAAGGCACTTTCGATAGCTCAATCAGACCCGGTAGGACAGCCGTTCGTTTCTGTTCACGTCAGAAATATCGAAAAAGCGAGAGAGACGTTGCTCGCCTCATCACCATCGATGGGACGTGAGCCGCTTCAATTTTTCGATCTCACGAATGGACCCGTGTCACTAGAATCGAATGCGACACGAGTTTTAATCGTCGCAGCTCCATTGTCTTCCGATCAAATTGCGAGTTGGGTCCGTGACACCGTTCACTACGATCTGATCATCGATTTGCGCGGCGAGAGTCGGCACGACTCGCTTCGTTCCAGCCAGCTCGGTGTCCGTCTAAGGTCGCTCGATGAAATTTTCTTGAGCATCGAGTCCGCGCGCGAAATCGCCTTGATAAAGAAAAACGCGGCACTCGATTTCATCGAGCAACGAGTCGAAGTCCGTGGCGCGACAACGACTCATCGACCGTTCGGGTGGGACGATGTATGCTAGTGAAGATTGCGGCGAGACAATCTGATCTCGCCCGTCTTCAAGCCTTCGAAGTTGGACGTGCGTTAGAAACTGCTAATCCTGGCTTGAAAATCGAATACAGTTTTCGTTCTTCTCTTGGCGATCAACGCGCCGACGATCCGCTATGGAAAATGCCTGAAAAGGGAGTCTTCACTGAGGACTTCGTAGCTGACATCATGTCAGGAGTCGTCGATCTCGTCGTTCACTCTTGGAAGGACTTGCCGATCATCGATCGTGAAGGAACTAAGATCGTCGCGACGCTGGATCGTGCCGACGCACGCGACGTGCTTCTCGTTCGACGTGATCGTTGGAGTCGGCTCTGGAGCGCGGGTTCCGGCACGGGGGCTCCATTTCGAGTTTTAACATCGTCTCCGCGCCGGGCGTACAATCTTACTCCGTTTCTTAAGTGGGCTCTGCCGTGGCCGTCCTCCGATGGCGTTCAAGCGGTTCCGGAAATCGAGTTTGCTCCTGTTCGCGGAAACATCGCAACTCGCGTAAAAAAATTGGTGTCGGTTGATTTCAATGAATCGTTCGACGCACTTGTTGTTGCAAAAGCGGCAATGGATCGGCTGCTGACAAGTTCGAGTCACGGAGGACCATTTGTCGAGAGTGAAAAGGAACTTCGGAAGGCAATGAGTCTCGTAGACTTCGTCGTACTTCCTCTCACCATTAATCCATCAGCGGCTGCGCAAGGTGCGCTAGCGATTGAAGTTCGATCCGACCGCAAAGATCTTATCGCCATGTGCGAGAAAATTGATTCTGCCGACGATCGAGCGTGTGTCGAAGCCGAGCGTCGGGAACTCGCGAAACATGGCGGCGGATGCCACCAAAAAATCGGGGTTACAATCTTGAATCGCAGCTATGGGCAAATCGAATTCATCCGTGGTCTGACTGATTCCGGTCTCGTTTTGGATTCAGTGAAACTGCGCGTAGAGTCTGAATCGAAGTGGCCTCCAGCGCGATCATCAGATATTTCCCCAAGCACAATGAAAAGCACAAACCGATCTTCGCTTCATCGGCCACTGCCGACAGGTTCCTTTTACGTAGCGCGCGCCAATGCTTGGCCCGCAGACGCGATACGACCTGAAAAATCGGTTGTATGGACAGCTGGTTTGCAAACGTGGCGTCAGTTGGCAAAGCGTGGAGTTTGGGTGAATGGGAGTTCGGAATCCCTAGGGGAATCTGAGGACACTCGCGTGGAAACGCTTTTAGGTGCGAAAATCAATTGGATCCGTTTGACTCATGAGAACTCGGACGGGTCCGACCAGATGAAAACCTTTGCAACATACCGGGTCGATATCGAGCCGCCTGACACTACTGAGTTGCGCAAGGCAAAATACTTTTTCTGGAAAAGTGGATCCCAGTTCCGCGCTTCACTTGAGGTTTGCCCGGAAATCGCAAACGGGTATCATGGCAGTGGACCCGGTCAAACGCATCGTGCTGTCTCAGCGGGTCTTGCGGCGGCAGGACTTTCCGAAAAGACTGTCCGCTCGCGCGTTCGAATTTTTTTAAATGAAGATGATTTTTTGAAAAAGATCAAAGTAGGCACATGAAATCTCAAGAATTATTCGATCGATCGAAAAAGGTTACCCCTGGAGGAGTTCATTCACCGGTGCGTGCATTCCGAAGCGTGGGCGGGACACCGATTTTCTTCCGAGAAGCCAAGGGCTGCGAGATGACGTCGGTCGAAGGTCGCAAATATATTGATTTTTGCCAGAGCTTTGGTCCGCTGCTGTTGGGCCACCGCGATGACGAAGTCACTGAAGTGGTACGTCAAACAGTCGATCTCGCATGGACGTTCGGTGCCTGCGAACCCTATTCACTCGAACTTGCTGAATGGATCACGTCAAGAATTCCATGGGTTGAAAAAGTTCGTTTCGTCAGCTCTGGTACTGAAGCAGTGATGAGCGCCCTTCGAGTTGCACGCGCGGCGACGGGTCGAACAAAAGTTTTGAAGTTTGATGGCTGCTACCATGGTCACGTCGATTCCTTACTTGTAAAAGCGGGCAGTGGTCTTGCCGACGCAGTTCCAGGGCAGGCAGCGAGCGACAGCGCTGGTGTCTCGGCGGCGGTTGCAGGCGAAACGGTGGTTGCGAGTCTCGACGATGAAGAAGCTTTCGAGCAGGTTTTCAAAAAACATTCGAAGGACCTTGCGGCCGTTATTGTTGAACCGTTGCCGGCAAACTACGGTTTGCTGATTCAACGCGAAGAATTTTTGAAGCACATCGAGAAGCTATGCCGTGCGAATGGCACTCTTTTGATTTTCGACGAAGTTATTTCTGGATTCCGTGTCGGCTTGCAAGGAATGGCCGGAATCTTGGGAATCAGACCCGATCTCGTCACCTATGGTAAAGTGATCGGTGGGGGATTTCCCGTTGGCTGCTACGGAGGGCGCCACGATTTGATGGACATGGTCGCACCGGCAGGGCCCGTTTACCAGGCGGGAAC
>JAYSST010000555.1:0-7630 GCA_043720435.1 Bdellovibrionales bacterium | reverse complement strand
TTTGTCGTCGATCCTACGGATCGCCTGCTCGCCAGGAGCTCGCAGAGGACGACAAATTGGTCTGGCATGAAACACTCAGGACTTCTAACGGTGGCGGCGAGCGGTTAACCTAAGAGGGTTGCTCGAGCCTAAAACCATGTGGGCCAAGTTAACGAATCAGAGGGAACGAATGCAGAACAGCGCACTTCTTAAGAAGTACAAGGAAGAGCCGACACGCCTGAACCCGAAAGAACGGGAAGAGCTGATTCGGGAATACACTCCTTTGATCAAATTCATCGCGCAAAAGATTGCGATTCGATTGCCATCAAACATTGAACTCGATGATCTCATTTCAAGTGGCGTTATTGGCCTCATGGATGCGATTGAGAAGTACGATCCGACGCGCGACAACAAATTCAAAACGTATGCAGAATTCCGAATTCGCGGCGCCATTCTCGATGAATTGCGCGCGCAAGATTGGGTTCCGCGTTCAGTTCGAGATAAAGCGAAGCTTTTGGATAAAACAGTTTCGGATCTCGAGTCCTCGATGGGTCGCCAGGCAAGTGACGAAGAAGTCGCAGCTAAACTGAACATGACTCTCGAAGAATTCTTCGAGCTAGTGAATCAGGTTCGTCCCGTGTCGGTTCTCTCGATCGATGAAATCGCATCTTTTTCGAACGTCGACAAAAAGTCGCTGATGTCGCTTCTCGAAGACGTGAAAGTTGCAAATCCATTCATTCAATTGAATTTGAAGTCAGTGAAAGACGTCATCACGGGCGCGATCGAAGAATTACCCGAGCGTCAGCGTCTGGTTCTTTCTTTGTACTACTACGAAGATCTCAATCTTAAAGAGATCGGCAAAGTTTTGCGTGTCACGGAAAGTCGTGTGTCACAGCTCCATGCCCAGGCCATCAGTCGCCTACGTCAGAAGTTGACTTCGTTCTTTAAAGAACAGAACAACGAAACGGTTTAGAACAGCCAGCCGCCAATGCGCCCTAGTTTAAATGACCCGCTCGTAAAGAGTGGGTTTTTTTCATCGCACGCCGGCTCGTGAAACCTGTTTCAGCCAAATTTACCAATAAATTGTTCACTCGGGATCTAGCTCAGCAGTTTGCATGGTCACCGTGTGACTTCCTCGTATAAAGAAGGGGCCTCAAGGCCCTCATTCAGCTCTCAAGGAGTCCACGATGAAATTTGCGCTTGTTCTCGCGATGTCGCTCACAATGTCTTCGACGGTTTTCGCCAGCGATTTAAAAATGGAGCTCGGACGGAAGCTGGCTCGGAAAGCCGGTGCCGAAATGATGAAGAGCGACGTCAGAACGGTCGTGCGGGACGTTGAGAACACAGACGGCAACCCATGCATGCCCGAGGGCAAGTCATTTCAAGTAGACCTGCAAGTGAAAATGGCGCTCGCGTTTAACCCGGAAAAGTCGCAGATTGTTTACGAGTGGGTCACGGTGAAGACCATTGGGGTCGATCTCGATGGCAGCGTCATGGAAATTTGCGCTGAGTAGTTTTCGTTCTGGTCAGTCGCGGCCGACGCGCATTCGTTCTTCTAGAATTTTTCGGATCTTCAGCATCAGGCGGTTTTCCATCTGGCGAACCGCTTCTCGAGTGACTCCATATTTTTCGCCAATTTCTTGAAGAGTCAGTGGCTCATCGGCGAGCATTCGATCTTCAAGTAACTCGAGCTCTCGTTCGTTAAGTGTCGAGCGAAGTTCCTCGATACCCTCATTCAAGATCGACAACATTTCGTGGTTTCCGATTAGCTCGTCGACCGGAACATCGTTTGACGCTTCGAAATCCATCAATGTTCCGCGACCGGAATCGTCGGTCGCCGTCTGTAACGAAACGTCGCGACCCTGCATTCGTTGAGTCATTGACTCGACGTCCGCTTCGCTGACTCCGAGACGGGTCGAAAGCAGTTTTACGCTGGGTTCTTCACCCATCGATTCAAGTAGATCCTTTTCTTTTTGCAGGCGATAAAAAAGTTTTCGCTGTGACTGCGTCGTACCGATTCGAACCATCGAATACTGTCGCATCAGGTAATCCTGTATGTAGCCGCGAATCCACCAGACGGCGTACGTGATCAGGCGCACACCCTTGTACGGGTTAAATTCGCGAACGGCGTGCATGAGTCCGACGTTGCCTTCTTGGACGAGATCGATCAGTCGCGCACCAAATTTCGAATACTCGGCCGCCACTTTCACGACGAAACGAAGGTTGCTTGTAACCAACGCTTCGGCCGCACGCTTGTCGCCGGTTTCGCGGTAACGAACAGCCAGCGCTTGCTCTTGCTCGCGCGTCAGCAGCTGATAGCGGCGAACTTCCGCCATGTATTGTGAAATGGGATCTGCACTGACGAGCGCGTGGTCAGAAGCCTTAGCGCCGGTCGACGGAGATGGGGGCAACAACGGCTTTATATCTGCAAATTCTGGCTCGTTGTCGGCGTTGAGTTCAGCCCCGCCGCCTTTTACCCAGCCGCGAGACTCCCATTCGGTCGCCTCGCCCGCGACCTGATCGGCATAATCGCGTTCATCCGATTCGACGACTTCAGCGTCAACCGTACGAGCGCGCGACTCGGCTTCTCGACCGTCGGTCGCTTTTGAACGCACGTTTTTCTTTTTCGCTCCCTTTGTTGCAAGGGTCGACGTCGGTTTAGCCATCGTTTTGTACTTAGACGCTTACGCGAGCGCTTTCTGGAGTTTTTTCTCGAGAGTTGATTGAACCATCCCTTTTATAGGTGTCAGCAGGAGCGGGAGGTCGACTTCAATCATCACATTCGAGCCGGTTCCATTGCCTGAAACCTTCATTTCGGCAGAAAACTTAGAGCCTTTTCCGCTTCCAGTCTTCCCCGCATCATTGAACGTAAACTTGCAGGATGAGTCCATTTTTTTAAGATCGGCATCGTTTTCGAGGAGCGATTTGATGCGCGAATAAGCTTCTGTCTGGTCTAAACCTGTATTCGATTCTACTTTAACTTTAGGCATGTCTATCTCCTCTTAACGTCTGTAAAGGGCGGTGCCCCGTGTCGACCGGGATGATATTACCCAAGGTCAGCCTCGCTGTCACCACGCCAAACCCTAATCATGATTGGCTTTTCCGGGAACCAGAATTAGTCTGAACCTCCTCAATTTGTCAGGAGTTTACCTTGTCCAATAGCAATATATCGCCTGCCGCGGGCGGGCCATCGTCCGGCTCGAGCGGAGCTTTCGTTTCGAAGCAGAAACGTACTCATTACGCGGGTGCCTTACGTGTGGTTGATGCCGGCAAAACAGTTGTTCTGATGGGTTGGATCGACGGGCGGCGCGACCACGGCGGACTTGTTTTCGTCGACATTCGCGATCGCGAGGGTACCGTTCAGGTGGTGCTCGATCCGAGCAATCCTTCAATGATTCTTGCGAAAGAGTTGCGCGGCGAATACGTCGTGGCACTTCGCGGAGTTGTCAGAGCTCGTCCCGAGGGCATGGCAAACAAAAAACTCGCCACAGGAGCCGTCGAGGTCGAAGCCATCGAACTTGAAATATTGAGCGAAGCGAAGACTCCTCCTTTTCAAGTGAACGACGAGAACGTCGGCGAAAACTTGCGCTTGAAATATCGTTACCTCGACATACGTTCTGAGCGACTGAATGGTTTTTTACGAAAGCGACATGAGATTGTCCGCACAGTCCGAAACTTTTTGTCGGATGACGGTTTCACCGAAGTCGAGACTCCGATTCTGTACAAGTCGACACCCGAAGGTGCACGCGACTACCTTGTTCCTTCGCGAGTGAATCAAGGTACGTTCTACGCTTTGCCGCAGTCGCCGCAAACGTTGAAACAGTTGTTGATGATCGGCGGAATGGATCGCTATTTCCAAATCGCGCGATGTTTCCGCGATGAGGACCTGCGTGCCGATCGTCAGCCCGAATTTTCGCAAATCGATATTGAGATGAGTTTTGTCGACCAAGAAGATATTATGGCGATCAACGAACGAATGGCTCAGGTCATCTGGAAGAAATTCCGGGGCGTCGACATCGGGCCGATTCCGCGCATGACTTACTACGATGCGATGAATCGATTTGGTATCGACAAACCAGATTTGCGTTTTGGTCTCGAGCTAACTGATGTCGCCGACGTCGCCAAGACATTGGGCTTCAAAGTCTTCGATGACATTCTCGCAAAGCAGGGGGTTGTTCGTGGTCTCGGCGTCGAGGCCGCTGGCGAACTTTCGCGCGCGCAAATCGACAAGCTCGTCGACATCGCTAAGAAGGGCGGAGCAAAAGGCCTCGTCTGGATCAAAGGTGATGTGAACGGTACTGTCACGACGGCGCTCGCAAAAACGATTCCTGAAGAGAAAGTCAAAGCGCTGCACAAGAAGCTCTGTCCTTCAGGTAAAGGTCTGTCGTTGATCGTTGCAGATCAATTCGACACTGCGTGCGCCTCACTCTCGAATTTGCGTCTGCATTTTGGCCGCGAGTTAAAATTAATCGATGAAACAAAAGACTCGTTCTTGTGGGTCGTCGATTTTCCATTGCTTGAGTACAACGGCGAAGCGGGCCGCTGGGCCGCAAGGCACCATCCATTCACGTCGCCGCAGAACCAGCACATGGACATTTTGAAGAACGACGATCAAAAACAGTTCGGCGAAATTTTGGCGAAGGCCTACGATCTGGTTTGCAACGGTCACGAGATCGGTGGCGGCTCGGTGCGAATTCACCGAAGCGACCTTCAATCCGCGATGTTCAAAGCTTTGGGCTTTACTCCTGAAGACGCGAAACATCAGTTCGGTTTCTTCATCGACGCGCTTTCATACGGCACACCTCCGCATGCAGGTATGGCGTGGGGAGTCGATCGTCTCGTGATGATTCTTTGCAACACCGACGCAATTCGCGACGTCATCGCGTTCCCAAAAACGGCGAAGGCCACCGACCTGATGGCGGATTCGCCAAGCACGGTTTCTCGCGATCAACTAATCGAGCTCGGTATTCGTCTCGCCCCAGGCGTGGGCGAAGCGATGGTCACGCCGCCGACCGGCCCAACAGTTTAAGAAAAACGGCTGCACCCTACGGAGATTTTTGCGCGTCTTGGGGCTTTGCGGTTTTCAACTTGTCATCGACCTGAACAAACGCCTCGTAGTACGCCTCGGCCATTTTTTGGATGCCGGTCTTTCTATCTCCTTCGCGAACGAAGGCAAAAGGACAACCTATGCCGTTGGAACTACTTGGGGCGTCGCCTCGCAAGGATGCTAATTGATCTTGTTCACGGTGGCGGAAACCACGAAGCAGCGTGACGAGTTCTTCATTCAATTTCAACATGCCGTTTTCTTGGACGACGGGCTTAGGAAAATAACGTCCTTTCATGGTGAGGGGACCGACCATTCCCATCGAGAGATTCTGGACGTATTTATTTAGCAAGCCGTTTTGTTCACCAGGGTTCTGGGGAAAAATGATTTCTCGAAGCGCGGCTCGATAGTCGTTACGGCCAACCATTTTTTGCGCCATCAGTTGGTTGATGGTTTGGCTTATTGAAACAACACCTTCTGCCGTCGTGTCGAGGGGTGCGTACTGACCAGAACCCGATATTCCGCGCGCCGTATGTTTTCTCAGTAAGTCGCTATTCTTTTCGACGATACTTGCGGATTGAGTTTTCATATCCCTCATCGTTTGGGCAAGAAGAACTTGCGTTGTTGCTTGAACGGACTGCGCAAACTCGGGTCCGTATTCACCAATCGGAGTGACCGCCGAAAGCATGAACTTGCGAACCTTCCCGCCGTCTTCGCTTCCTTTTTCAAAGGCGCTTTCCCACATTCCTTGCGGCACTTGCTCGTTAGCGATGCTGACGCGAAACTCTGAAAATTCCCCAGAGAATTTGTCCAGATTCTCACGAAAAACAGTCCTGTCATTGTGCCTGCTGTTAAAGTCGATCGAGCGCAAAGTATCTGTCAGCCGATTGTCTTCCGTACTCGGGGTGGTTCCGAATCGCGGATGACGTTGAAATTCAGCATCGTACCTCAAGACTTGATGCTTCGTTGATTTGGCAACTTCATCCAGGTCACGCCGGATGATCGCGGGATCCAGTCTTTGCGGACGCGCGATGAATCCTTCGATCATCGGATATAAAGCGTCACGAAGTTTTGTAAGGATCAGCATCGGCTGACGAACTTTATCCAAATATTGCTTGGACAACACTGAAGATAGGTTTTCCCTCGAACCTGGCGGAAATGTGAGCCCGTCGCGCTGTTCAAGAGCGGACAGCACTTCGTCGATGCTGGCCTGTTTCTTACCGAGAAGCGCTTCTAGTCCGGTGAATCGGTCGACCTCGCGAAACTCGCCGTTGCGATCAAATCCGATGACGAAACCAAACTTCTCGCCTTTTCGATGAAAAGCGAGGGCCTGATATTTATATTGGATTTCAAAATCGGGGTTCGCGGCTTGGAGATTCTTGATGAGCGCGTCGAAATTCGCTGGAAAATTAGCGTTAACGGCGTCCGGTGGAGCGAGTTTGGCGAAGTCGGAGGGTGAACAGGGGGATGGTCGTGCCGAGATCTCTCCTCGGGAGTTAGAGACGAACGCCAGGCTGAACACTAAAAATAAATAGTAAAACACAGTGTCTTTTCGGGTAAACCCGGCGGCCACTTAATCCCCACCGGTCTGGTCTGGCTTCGGGCATGAACGCGCGCAGAGCCGCGAAGACTATTTTTTGACGTCGCGGACCGCCTCGATGGCTTCCGTGCTGACGATAAGGTCAACTTCTTGACCTGTTTTTTTGTTCTTCAACTCTTCGAGCTGCGCTTGGCTCAGTTCCGATTTTTTGATGTCGTAGATCACCGACTTCGTCTGCACGGTGTACGTTGTGTCAGTGAAACCTTTTAATTTTCCTCTCAGCGTGAAAATTCCCGAGGCGCTAACAACATCCGCGAGGCTTGTGACAAAGAGAAGCACCGAGGCCGTAACGATGGTTTGTGTGATTGCGCGTGCCGAAGTCATTCGGTTTTTCATCGCTTCGTACCTTGTCTCGATGTTGGAACTGCATTTTTCTGATCTCGAAGAGTAAAGCCTTTCGAATCTGCGGGCGTGATTGTGAATGCAGGTTTGTAGCGTTGAATTTTCCAGAAGACCGAGGCGTTCTTCCGGTTATTGATGCAGTCATTCACCGACGGACAGTTCGGAGCACCGTCTTCTTCTTTTGTCCCAAGGCATTGCACAGCGTGCTCGTGAAGTTCGAAAGGCATCGGTCGCCCGTTTCTGCCCGCGTCTTGGATTATCGGAGTTACATAGCCCATCACAGCTTGGTTGATGTCGTTGTCGCTCAGCTCTGACCAATCGTTTGCCTTCCCGGCCTTAGCTACATCCATCAACATTTTTCTGATCTCTTTTGTGATCGGCGTGCAGTTGGCCTGGTAGAAACAAAATATTTCATGTTTGTCGTCGGCGTGGATTTCTTTCTGAACATCGCCGACTTTATCTTCGCAGATCATCCGACCGGTTTCGGAATAAAAAGAACCTGCGCCGATTTTTGTTCCGCAGGCGTATTCGACACTTGCCGCTGCCTTTGAAATCACCGGAAACGTTGTAGCGATACCCACGAGAACAAAGAGAAAACGCATCATAAGAATTCTGCTCCGAGTTTGACGGGACAAGCTTTGACTATAGCAGTTCGATGTTGCGAA
>JAYSST010000554.1:0-2980 GCA_043720435.1 Bdellovibrionales bacterium | reverse complement strand
CAGTTGTTAGGTATCAACCGCAACACGTTGAAAAAGAAAATCGACAGCTACAAAATCCGCATCAAGCGCGCTTCGCAAAAAGACGTCTAAAAGTTTTTCCGGCGTCTGCGCCGCGACTGGCGCCCTGAATGCGACTTCGGGGCCGGGGATAACCCTGGGGATAAGTAGCGAAAGCGGAGCTGAAGCAATTATTAGACACAACCAAATCGCACCAGCGGGTCTTCTCGTATTACGCGCCTCGACTGTACCCGCATTTTTCTTGATGCATGAGCATGGCCCCTAGATAACCTAGCACCTAACTAGGCAAACGAGGCGTAATGGCGACCTACGATCGAACACATCGAAGAAAAGAAGAACGCGATCGCGTTCAGCCCGTTAACAACGAGGCGGAGCAAGCGGTCATCGGCGGACTTCTTTTGAACCCCAACTCGTGGGACGATATTTCGAACGTCATCGGCGAAGAAGATTTCTATAAGCCAGCACATCAACGAATTTTCTCGGCACTGCGCGATCTTGCTCTACGCAGCGAGCCCATCGATCCGATTACGGTTTCAAACGCTCTTGCCGCACGCTCAGAACTCGAAGCGGTCGGCGGTCAGTCTTATCTCGCTGAAATGATGAACGCTTTCCCAGTTGCGGGAAACATCGAGCAGTATGCGAAAATCGTCTCTGAAAAGTCGACAGTTCGTAAAGTCATTTTAACTGGCACGGACATGGTCGAAAAAGCCTACACGAACGATTTCGAATCGGTTGAAGGCTTGGTCGACGAATTTGAAGGCCGAATATTCAAATTAAACGACGAGAAAACAACCGACGGACCCGTTTCCGCGGCGGATCTCGTTCGTTCCGGCATGAACAAGCTCACCGAGCTTTCTGAACGAAATAGCGAAGTCACTGGCATCGCGAGCGGATTCAAAGAACTCGATCGCATGACTGCTGGTTTTCAAAAAGGCGAGATGACGATCGTCGCGGCACGCCCCTCGATGGGAAAAACCGCGTTTTCACTTAATATCGCGACTCACGTCGTCTTACGCGAGAAAAAATCACTGCTTTATTTTTCGATCGAGATGAATCGCGATCAGATGATGATGCGTATTCTCGGATGCGAAGGCCGAGTGGGCTTGAACGAACTGCGTACCGGAAAATTGAGCGATGCCGGATGGCAGCGCATTATCGACAAAGCTACGAAAATTGGTGAAACAAACCTGTTCATCGATGACGCGAGCATGGTCACTCCAATGTCGATTCGTTCGAAAGCGCGTAAGATCAAAGCGCGTTACGGGCTCGACATGATTATGATCGACTACCTTCAGCTGATGAAGCTTGGTTCGAAGACTGACAATCGCGAACGCGAAGTTTCAGAAATTTCGCAGTCGCTGAAAGCTCTCGCTAAGGATCTTCAAGTTCCCGTCATTGCGCTTGCGCAGGTCAACCGGGGTTCTGAAGGTCGAAGCGATCGAAGGCCAAACGTTTCTGACTTACGAGAATCTGGATCGATCGAACAAGATGCCGATTTGATCATGTCGCTTTATCGCGAAGATTATTACGACCGCGAGAATCCAGACGTTAAAGGTATTTCCGAGGTCATCATCGGTAAACAGCGTAACGGTCCCGTCGGGACAGTGAAGCTGCGCTGGGAATCGAACATCGGTAAATTTTCGGACTTCGAGCAAGGTGGATCGGAGCATCCGCTGCCGCCTCCTCCACAATCGGCAACTCCTTACCGCCGCAAACCGCCAGGCCCTGGCGCAAACGCCTAACGGAATGAACACGTGAAGGTATTAAATAAACAAACGCTCGACGCTCTTCGCGAACTTGACGCCGACACCGGCGGAACACTGCTCGCCGAATTGATTGAAGCTTACCGCAGTGAAACTCCCGATCGCGTCGTGCGGTTAGGAAAACTGATCGAAGCACGCAATAGTGAAAAAGTGCGATTCGAAGCGCATGGAATCAAATCGACATTCGCAAATTTCGGAGGCGTCGAAGCCGCCGGCATTCTCGGACAAATTGAAGCCGCCGCTAAGAACTCGGACTGGAGCGGGATTGCCGACCTCAATCGGGAGCTCGGTCGAGCCTGCGCGGAATTTGAAGAAGACCTCGAACTCCTGCGACTTGAAGTCTTAGCTCGCTCTTAAGCCGCAAACCCAGACCTAGGATGAGATTCGTCTTCGTCTCCTAGACACGATTTCAGCATCTCTTGTCACGGCCGCTAACCGCGGGATGGAATGGCCTTGTCTGTAGTTTGTAACTTCCATCACGTGGGGGACAGATGAAGGATTTCAAAGCGGCCAAGGAGGGCAGCGTGCGAGGAATGGATCTCCTCAATGAACTGTCGACTGCGACAGGGTTACCGGATGAGTTGATTGGCGAAGAGCTGAGTCGACTGATTTCCGGAGCTGGTAAAACCACCGAGAACGTCACTCTCGATGAACTGCGCGAAATGCTCGGCGCCTACCTTCAAGACGTACTACTGAATGCGAAAGATTCTTTTGAGAACGATGAAATCGTTCGCGCAGAAGTTCAAAACGCAGCTCTCGAAGTCGTCGCCCAAGTGGCCAAATCAGCAGAATCCGGTGGAGTGGTCGTTTCGATGGTCGAAAAATTCCACGACAAGACCACCACAGAAAAAAACACCGCGACATTCGCGATGTTCACTGACCTCGGCAGCGGAGCCGCCGCCGACTTCGTAGGCGAAGGATAGCGGGGCCAACCGAGTGCCGATTCAGCCGAGTAAGCGTTCTTCGCAGAAACGGCAGCGTCTGTCCGACGCAGCGTTTCTGCAAAAAGAACCGGGTACCCTAGGCGCGCTCTACGTTGACCGAGATTGTTGTTTCGAGGCCGTCGCCGAGTTTCACGATCGCCTTGTGGCTGCCGAGAACACGAATTGGTTCTTCAAGAACGATGTCACGACGATCGATTGAGTAACCGAGTTTCTCGAGTTCGTTCGAGATGTCGTTGTTTGTAACCGAACCGAATA
>JAYSST010000553.1:0-1220 GCA_043720435.1 Bdellovibrionales bacterium | reverse complement strand
ATGCGTCAAAACCCTCAAGGAGACCTCATGAATACACCCATCAACATCGGCATCTCGGAAGCGGACAGAAAAGAACTGGCGCAGGGCCTGTCCCGCCTGCTCGCAGATACCTACACCCTTTATTTGAAGACCCACAATTACCATTGGAACGTAACTGGCCCGCAGTTTCAAACTCTGCATCTGATGTTTGAAACGCAGTACACCGAGTTAGCTCTCGCTGTTGATCTGATCGCCGAACGAATTCGCGCGCTGGGAGTACATGCTCCCGGAACCTACGCGCAGTACGTGAAACTTTCTTCGATCAAAGAAGAAGACACGATCCCGGCAGCTAACGACATGATCCGAAATCTTTTGCAGGCGCAGGAAGCCGTCATTCGCACGGCCCGTTCGATCTATCCGCTCGCCGAGAAAGCCAGCGACGAGACCACAGCAGATGTGCTGACCCAGCGTCTACAGATCCACGAAAAAACCGCGTGGATGCTCCGAAGTATGATTGAAGGCTAGGATCTTTTCGCAGGGGGATGTTAAAGCTTCGGGATCGCGAGGCGTTTGCCAACCCATAGAGTCGATTGATTCTTTAAACGATTGAATGTGGCGAGTTCACGAACGGACACGCTGTACTTGCGAGCAATGACCGCGAGGTTTTCACCACGTCGAACCACGTGGAAGTCTTTTTTCGCTACACGAGTTCGCTGATTTTTTGAAATTTGCGAAAGACCCGCAACATCCGCTTTTTTGCTAGATTTAGAATCCGTCAACTGACGCGATCGTGCCGCCACTTTCGTTGACGGAACCTGACTGTTCTTATCCGCCGTTTCGTTCGTCGGCTCGCGATCGCGGTCACGCTTATTTCGCGTTTCGATCTGCGATGATTTACTCGGACCCAGGGTGGCAACATCCTCAGCAGGAACACGAAGACGTTTTCCAACGGACAGAAGTGAACGCTGCGAGAGACGATTTAACTGAAGAATTTTTGTCTGACTGATATTGAATTTCTTCGCTATCGAAGAAACGGTATCGCCGCGACGGACGCGGTAGTACGAATAATCATCCTCTGCGACGTAACGCATTTGGGTATTCGCCGCTGCTGCACCAGCCGCCGCCAAAGCTTTAGCTTCGAAGCCTCGCGGAACACGCAATACTAATTTGTCTGAGTTCTTTGGCATCGGTGCGACACCACGTTTGTACATCGGGTTCAAATCGCGAAGGTCGTCGTACTC
>JAYSST010000552.1:0-2983 GCA_043720435.1 Bdellovibrionales bacterium | reverse complement strand
AAGGTGAGTCTCGCCAAGAGGCACGAGATCTACTTTCTGACATGGTAAAAAAGTTTAGAATGAAGCCCCGCTGGGCTACCGAGATTTGCAATCTCTATGTCTTGGATGCGTTTCACGCAAAGGCCATCGAATCATGTAAATTAGCAATGCGTGTAGATAACGCAAATCCGATGAATGCGGTCTATCTTGCAAATTCTTATCGCGAACAAGCCGAACCTGAGAAAGCAAAGCAAGTTCTGATCAAGACAGCGGCAAAAATTAAAAGGTCTGAACCTGTGCAGACCGCGCTCGGTGACTATTACAAAGAGAGCGGAAATTTTGTCGACGCGTACCGGTGGTATAAAGCCGGCGTTAAGAACGATCCAAAAAGTTATGCTGCTCAGATTGGACTCGCACAAGCATCGATGGAGCTTCAGAAAATGGATGACAGTATTGCCGCGTTCACGGCGGCGTGCATACTGAAGCGCGAAGCCATTCGAGAGTTTCAGAGTGGGCTTATCAAGATTCGCAGTCGAGGCGATGCCGGTTGGCAACGAAAGTTTGAAGAAGCGATCACGAACAACTGCCAAACGCTTCGTTAGACATCCGCTAAATAAAAAATCTCTTATAGTCGCCGCACAGGGGAACAACCGTTAGCGCCGGCAGTGAAGTCGGTTGTTGTATTTCTGCGCCGTTCGGAATCGCGAAAAAAGCATACGCACCGGGATGTCCCGCTCGTTTCACTCGAATCTCGAGCAGTGTCAGTCCAGTTTCCGTATAATGCATGCACGACTGAAAGACATCCGAGATCGATTCACTCTCGACGATGCCGATCGATTTGGTTTCAGGATCGGCCTTTGGTCCGAGCGACAAAAAAGCGTTCATCACGACTTCGTTCACCGGCGACACATCTAAATCCGCCTCGAAACCGGTATCGAAGGCACACACCCACGCACCACCGGCCGTTGGTGAAACCTCAATGAGGCGAAATGCCGAGTTTGCCACTCGCTCGGCTGCAAGTTTGCTAGCCGCCTGATGTGCCTCGGCCAAGGTCGAGAACTCACGCATCAAAAGATACCCGTTCGGGAATTCGGTCATACCTCTGTTTCAGATTGAGACACGAAAAAGTCAATATTCCCGCTGGATTCACCCATGTTTGTCTCGGTAAAAAACGCGCCCCCCGGTCTTGTGAAGGGCGCGCATCGAATTGAGAATATACGGACTAAGGGCGAGCGCGAAGGTCTAGAGCGACAAGACCGTCTCAACTCGTCTCCTAGCTAGGCCGATAAGTTGTAACAGGTAAATAAGGAGGGGGATCAATGTCTCTCAAAGCAAAAGCAGCAGCGATCTGGAACGATGAGTCCGCACAAGGGGCAACCGAGTACATTTTGATTCTTGTCGCAGTCGTCGTCGTGGCGTTCGTGATGAAGGAACAGCTGATGAAGTTCGTGAGAACGCGTCTCGACAACTTGGGAAGCGGCCTCGACAAGTTTAATGCTACCGATGGTGGCTAGAAGGCGCACATGACTTTAGAAGTCACACTCTTGCTAGGAATGTTCGCGTTCATTTTGGGCGGGGCTTTCTTCGGCGAAAGTGGTCCGCTGCGCGTTTTCAAAGATTCGGGACCAAGGCTTGGAGCACGTATTGAAAAACACGTGACGACAGGCCGTGGTTTCGTCGTTGAGGGCGGTGCACGAAACAGATGGACGGCGCCCGATTCGGCCGCGCCGACGGGGGAGCTCTAGTGTTTAACGGCGAGATCGCCGGCAGCGCCGCTGTTGCATCAACAGCGGCTGCGATTGCGGCGACAGGAATTTTAATCTGGGCAGTCGTCGAGGATATGCGAAGTCGCAAATTCTCGAATCGCTCATTTTTAACCGCTTCTGCCATCGCGTTTGTCACAGCTCTCGTTACCGGGGGCCCGTCGCAAATAATTATTCTCACTCTAGGCTTTGGGGCCGGAATTGTTTTCTTCTTGCCGCTCGTGCTCGCAGGCGCCATTGGCGCAGGTGACATGAAATTGATGGCAGCTTTCGGAATCCTGGTCGGCTGGCACGCCGTCATGTGGACAGGAATTTACGGCATTGTTTGGGGAGCCGTGTTTGGTCTGGTGCAAATTGTTTTGCGCGGTGAAGTTCGCATTCTAAAAGAAAATCTGACTTCTCTCGCCCTCACGCGTTCGAAGACAGGCTTACAATTACATCACATTCCGTTTACTGCCCCACTCCTTTTGGGTTGGCTCAGCCACCTCGTAATGACTGGGACGTTGCGATGAGAATCTTACTCAACCAACTCGGACAAGCGTCGATGGAGGCCGTGTTGATCATGGTCATTATCACTTCACTTGCACTCAAGATCTCAAGCGTTGCGAAAGAGCGCGGTTACGTCAGCAACATTGTTGAAGGGCCGTGGTCGCCAATTCGCGGGATGATCGAGGACGGAGTTTGGGAAAAACACACCAGCTCGAAACCGATGCACCCGAACCACAAAAACCGCCATCAATCGACGAAGGGGGATATATGAATTCAAATCTTCCCCACATTCGAAACGTCATTCGCAACGATCGCGGAATATTATCTTTGGATTTCATATTTGCTCTCACCATCGGCATGAGTTTCGCGATGATTTTTTTCGCGCTTACGCTGACACTTTCGTTGGTTGAAGTTACTCAGTACATGTCCTTTGCCGTTGCACGTACCGCGTGGGGAGCCCATGAAACACGCAATCAACAAACAGCCTTAGGTAACAGAAAATACGCAGAACTTCGAGATCGTCCCGTCTTCAGGGCGATTTTCGGTCGCGGTTGGTTTAAACTTCCGGCCACTCCGGACTATGGCGATCCGAACACCGGTTTCAACAACGAATACAACGAAGATCCGAATGAGGACAATGCGACCTACTATGGTGCACGACTCAAGATCGAAGCAAAAATCTTAGACATTACAATTCCGATGCTCGGCAATTCAAAAACAAATCCGGAAACAGGAATTGCGAACGTGCAAAC
>JAYSST010000551.1:0-2986 GCA_043720435.1 Bdellovibrionales bacterium | reverse complement strand
TCCACTGATTCGAGTCGTTGCTCATGTACGTAAGCTCGTAGCCAGGAACAACGTCGAATTTATAGCCTTTTTCGAGCAGCAATCCTTTGTGGGTCCATGGCAGACGAAGACCGACGATCGTCGGATCGGCATTGGTCAGCGTCTGACTCGTCTTAAAAGTATTGTCGACAGAAAGCATCGTCAAGACATCGAGTTGTGCAGCGAATTCCGTCGTTTCTTCATAGATCGGGCGGTACCGAGCAGACCCTACAAGCAGAGAACGGTACGCCTGGAGGTTTGTTGCCGTTCCGCGGTCTCGGTCCGAGTCCGACGAGAGCACCACGTTGTCATCGTAAAGAAGTCCGAAGGTTCCGTTGAGTGTCCACTTCTTTGCACGCTCGGAATCGAATTGCTGCTGACGCATAATACTCTCGAGGTAAGCTTCCGCGCGTTCGTCCAGAGCAGGATCTTTCGAGTCGTCCAATACCTTTTGGAATTCTACACGCGCTTCTGGCCAAGTTTTCTTTTCGAAATAAATCATACCGCGATAAAAGTTCGCAGACGGTGACATCTGCGAATCTTTTGCTACGACAACTTTATTAAACGCCTCGAGCGAGTTTTTTGAATCCTTCAGGCGGAAATAGTTAAGACCGCGGTAGAAGTCCTTTTCGAGAACGCTGACGTCTTTTCCGTCTGCCAAATCGAGATAGACCAGCGAACGGTTGAAGTCGTCGAGCTTGTAAAGTGTCACGCCGTACTGGAAATAATAGCTGCGGTTTGTCGGATCCAGTTCGACCGCTCTATCGAACGACTTGCGCGCCTCTTCGTAACGGCCGGCGCGATAGTCGATCATCGCCTGATCTGCCGCAGCTTGTGCTTCGCGTTTTTGTTTCTCTCGATCGGCTTGGCTGAGAGCCGCGAATTTACCGATGAGCGCTGCGAGACGTTGTGTTTCGATCTGACTCAAACGCACGCGCTCGGACAAATCCTTGCTGAGCTTTGCGAACGCCGCACGTTCGGCTAACATCGCTGTATCGATCGCCTGCTGCGCTTCCGCGTTCGCACCGGTATTAACTGGTAAGTTCGCTTGGGTTTTCCGTGCCCTCATCGCCTCAAGCAGTTCTTTTTCGGACTGGTAGGCTTTGTAAGCCATTCGCGCTTGTTCACCGTTGTCGAAAAGCTCGATGTTCTGAACGTTCGTAACCGGATCTTTGCGCATCACGAACGGCAAGCGACGAAGTTCTTTCGACTCAATCATCGCCGAAATCTTTTTTCGGCCTGCCATGTCCGCAAGAAGTTTCTGTGGTGGAGCGTAAAATTCGATATGAAGCGACTCAACTGTGCGCCAGTTGATCGAATAGATTCCCGAGAAGACCGCCGAGTCCGGGGCGGTTTCTTCAGCCTGAATCTGCACGATGCGGCCCGTAGCTCCTTCGCGCAGAAAGATAATTGCTTCATCGATTTTAGTTGAGTCTGCATTCCATTCGCTTCGACCGTAGTTCAAACGAATGGCATTTTTCGTGTCGACGTTGACCGCGCTCTTGCGTTGCGCCCGCTCAATATCGTCGCCCGCTTCAGGTGCGGCAGGCGTCGCTGCTGCAGCCGATGTAGCTTCGGCAGGTGCAACCTTCTTCGTGCCCGCTTTTCGTTTTGGAAGTGTTTTGACCGCTTTGGCTTTTGTAGGCGTTGCGGCTGCAGTGGCTTGCGCCTCAGCCTTCAATGGCGTCGTGAGTAAGAAAAAACCAATGCTGGTCGATAGAATCAGTTTATGCATTTCGGCTATCCCTCTAAGCTGTCGTCGACCGTGATTTACGGCCCCAATCAGCTTAGCGGTGCGTGGAAAAGAAGAGAAAAGAAATACCTATGAAACGTTGAGGCCTCGACTGGCCTTATCGCTCGATAAGTTACTGGGGAATCGCGATCGTAATGTTGACTTTGCCCGGACCCGATTCGACCACCTGATTCACGAGTGGAATAACCGGCGGCAGAATAGGAATCGGAGGTGGAGGCGGCGGCATCATAACCATGGGAGCATCGGGCAAACCGGCGGGTCCACGAATAGGAGCCATACCCATGTCTTCTTTAGAAATCATACTCGCGTCGCCCATTGGTGGAAGTCCGCCACCTGGACCTGGCGCCATACCCGGAGCGGGGCCGGACGCATTGCCCGGAGAAGGACCGCCTGCAGTGTCACCAACGTCATCGTCTCCGACGTCGCCTAAGAATCCGCCGACAGCACCGCCGCCTGGAGTTCCTGAATTTGAACCGCGGTCCGGTGATTTTTCAGGATTCCTTCCATTGCCAGCTTCGGAACGTCGGTCAGGACCCTTTTTGTCGGGCCCCTTGTCTGCCGATTTGTCTGATGAATTATCAGGGGCTTGCTCGCGAGCGTTGTCAGAACTTGGATCACGATCACTTCCGTCATTATCGCCATCGCGATTTGATTGGATCGGCTGATTTTCGTTGTTCTTGCCACCGGCCGAATCTGGATTTGACCCTTTGGTTTCTTTGTTCATGCGGTCCATCTCACCAGCGGGAACTAGTTTCGGAGGTGCGGGCGGTGCACCTAGAAGAGCTTCCGTCTTTTGTCCGGCTCCGACTGAAACTGGATTCAAAATCGCGCCGCCAGGACCTGGTGTTCCGACGTCGACTTTTCCTTTGAACGTAACGATTTCAGTTTTCGAAGTTTTCGGATCGAAACTTGTTAAGAAGTCAGTACCTCGAACACCGGCAACTGCGCTCTTCGTTTTAACTTGAAATGTGTTCGCTTGGCCGTCTTTTGTTTTGTCGTTGTACATGTTCTCTTCACGGGTCGCCGCGCGAACTTTTCCGTACAGAACACTCAACAAAACTTTTTTCTTATTATCTGCCGCTTTGTATTCGTAGGTCTCAAGTAAGATGCGTGAGTCAGGCGAGATGTTGAGTTCGTTACCATCTTCCATCTTCACTTTTGCGCGCGACTGAGTGCCTGCAGTGACGGTGTCGCCCTGGCACACTCTTGTGCCTT
>JAYSST010000550.1:0-2995 GCA_043720435.1 Bdellovibrionales bacterium | reverse complement strand
TTTTTTGAATCGAAGGTCGCGCTGACAAGTTCGTGTCGTCGCGCCTCTGGAAGGCTCATCGTTTTCGATTTACCGTTGCGAAACGACTTTCCAATCTCAATCGCTCTCGAGGTGTCGACCACATCATCGTGCGAGCTGAAAACAGTTAAGACCGGCAGGTCGACACTCGAAAGATTGACTAATCGCATGCTCGAGACAGCTCGTTGCATCGCTACGACTCCTTCCACTCGATAGCGCGTGGTCCATCGTTCAGCGTGCTTTAAATTGGTAGCTGCGAATTCGCGATAGTCGCCGATCACCAGACGCGCCATCGCCGGGGCGAACGGACCCTCGAGTAAGCTCGAACCCCGCGCCAAAATTTCATAGTTCGGCGACAACAATACGAGAGCCAAGACTCTCTCGGGCGACTTGCGCACAACGTTTTCGAGCACAAGTGGTGCGCCGGTGGACATTGCAACAACCACTACACGCTCGCCAATTTGTTGACCGATCGCGATGGCTTCTTCGACGTCGACCGCCCAGTCGCGCGCTTGCACTGTCGCAAACTGTTCGCCAGTCGTGAGGCCGTGCGCTTTCAACCTCGTAAAAAAAACATTAGCGCCAAGTGCGTCAGCCGTTTTGCTAATAACCGGATCAAGTTCGAGCCGACTTGCCGAGAATCCGTGGATGTACACAATCGAGAGCGAAGTTTTAAATCCGGTCCCTGCCCACTCCACTGATTTTCGCTGGTTTTTTTTAATTGACGTCCCGCCACCCGCTAACGTTTTTTCGACTTCGCCTTCGCGCCGATCGATCCATTCATCGATCTCGAGGCGGCTATGCAGTTGGCGAATTTCACCAATCAACGGTTGGGCTCTCGCCGCGATTTCAGAGCGATTGAATTCGACATGCACCAAGGCTTTTGATTCCACGAAATACCAGACGCTGAGCCCCGACAGCAGAAATGAGAGGCCCGTTACAGTAGGTAAAACTCGGCTTTGTCGGGGGGATTTAGCATGTGGAATTTTCATAAATTGTTCTTAAACCTCGTTAACTCGCGCTGCCGTTTAGAACCAGCAACGGCCTTTGACCTAAGCCCACCGCATCACTACTCGTAGCCTAGCAAATCATCCCCGGAGGCCCTTTGAAAAGCACTCTCTTCGTGTACGCAATTCTGCTGCTTCTTCTGCTGGCCGCGCCGGGCTTACGATGAAAGCCGCGTTGCGAATTCTGCTAACGACTTCAACCATCGGGCTGCTCTTAGCCGGCATCGCGGTTCTGGGACCATCATCGGATGCCGCAGATAGTAGACTAAGCCAAGCTGAACTGACCCACTTCGTCTTTACTTGCGAGACTCGCGAACGCGATTTTTATGATTGGATTGAAGCCGTACTCTGGAAAAAGCCGCGCCATTTTGGCCGGAACCTCGACGCCGCTATCGATGCCCTCGTCTCGCAACCCGAGTGGACGATTCGCATCGCCGATCAGACCTGCACGAACGACGTGATCGTTCGCAGCCGCCGCGAAGCTCTCTATTTTATTATCGACGACGCGCACGCAGAAGGTGCCGGCAAAATATTAATGGGTCGTTAGTCGTACGACACGAAAGAGTCACATGAAAATATCGCGCGCGTTTTTAACATTCGCTTTTGGAGCCGTCGCTCTTTACTCCCAAACTTCAAATTCAGCGATTCAAACTGTTCCGTTTGTCGACGTGAAACAGTACTTGGGCACGTGGCTTCCTGTTTCATCAAATCCAACATCGACACCGTACTTTGCGCTGCTAAAGACCCTTCGAATGTTTTTTCAAACATCATGCGCATCGCACCGATGCGCTTTGAGGCTTCGTCAGCTTCTAGTGGAGTCGCTTTAACCTGAAATTTCCCGGTGATGGTCTTCATGGAACGAGGTTAAATTTCTGAAACGCGATTGTCATGATACGCAACGCGCCACCGGCGCTTAGATTCACAGACTAAATGCAACACCGACTTAGCTCTCGGTGTACGTCGTTTGGTGTTCGGTAGCCAAGGGTTTTTCTCGGTCTATTGTTAAGTCGATTCTCGATCACTTTGATTTGTTCGTCCGTAACCAAGTTGAAGTCGTGACCTTTGGGGTAATATTGGCGAATGAGCCCATTCGTGTTTTCATTGGTACCGCGCTGCCAAGAACAGTACGGATGATTGAAATAAACTTTCGTTTTTAGGGCTTCAGCGGTCAGCGAATGAAGACCAAATTCAGGTCCATTATCATTGGTGATCGTCTTAACTTTTTCACTCTGTAACGCCTGTACCGTCGCAAAATGTGCATCGTTAGAATTTAATCGGCTCAACTTTTCGATCCAAACTTTTCGTGAAGTTCGATCAACGATCGTCAGCAGTATCGGGCCACCGAATTTACCAAGAACTGTGTCTCGTTCGAAATCCCCGAGCCGCCGCCGTTCTTCAACAATGCTAGGGCGATCGTCGATTGAATCTTGGTTTCTTCTATAGCCATTTGAGCGAATTTTTCGACTCGTCGCTCGTGACCTTCGATACCTTCGCCGTCTTCGAAGATTTAGGTAAAGAAGTCCTGATTTTTTTGCGTCTTTAAAAATAAATCGATAAATGGTTTCATGCGAAAGTTTGATTCCGCGAAGTCCTAGCAAACCGGCTATCTGCTCTGGACTCATTTGTATGCTGAGAAGTGAAACGACTTCGTCCCGAATCTCACGCACAATCTTCTGTTTGGGGCCGACTGAAACTCTTCGTTCGATTCCGAATTTCTGAGCCTTTTCAGAATCGTAAACCGTCGAGCCCGAATTTCTTCGGAGTTCCCGAGAAATGGTCGACGGGCTTCGTCCGAGCGCAAAGGCGATCGAACGGACGTTGAATTTTCTTCCTCGCAAACTCTGAATCTGATATCTCTCGCCCTGGGTCAGTCGACGAAACTTCCGCATTGAACACCATCTTTCCGTAGTAAGTCGGATGGTATCGAACGAAGCAGCGTCTACTGACCCTTTTTTCGTTCCTCTTGTTGC
>JAYSST010000549.1:0-2995 GCA_043720435.1 Bdellovibrionales bacterium | reverse complement strand
TCAAACTCTAGACTGACCAGAATCGATACACCCGCCAAGCCTTATACAGCCCCTGTGGAGCTCCCACCGGGGTTTTGTCGTTTCTAATCGAACCTATTT
Source organism: Bdellovibrionales bacterium (assembly GCA_043720435.1). GTDB lineage: Bacteria > Bdellovibrionota > Bdellovibrionia > Bdellovibrionales > JAMPXM01. The sequence goes on along the minus strand of JAYSST010000549.1, from coordinate 2,896 downwards.
GCGTTCGACCGCTTTCTGGTGGCTCGGGGCTTGGAATAGGGATGGGGTGAGGCTTCAGACGATTCTGAGGCTCGAGACGAGGTCGCAATGTTAGGCATTCGAAAAAACCGATGGACTGCAGTGCTGCGGCTAATCGCATTAACTGCGATGATTTTCGCTTCGATAAAAAGTTCGGCCGCAGGCGAACTGAAGGCAAAGATCATTCGCGTCGGCGACGGAACAGCAAACGTCATTTTCCAACCGGTTGGAAACGCAGAACAAGTTCAGGTGTATAACGAACTCGGCCAAACGATAGGTCAGCTCAATTGGGCTGCGCAATTTCAATTGTCAGTCACTGAAGCTGCACTTCGAGCCGCGACCAAAAGAGACGGTATCGATCTCAATTCTCTCTTACAGGGAATCGGCACGATGGCGAGCGGCGACAAAGTTTTGGTCGCAGCCGAACTGCCTGTTGCGATAAAAGATCTCGAAGGGCGCGAACTCGCAGCGGGAACACAAGTGTTCTTTGGACTCGATCGCCTAGCTAAAGAAGGCGCTGTAGCTCCGGTTGCGGCTTGGGGTGGAGCGAGCATGGGCCCTGGCGGTGCTGCGAACAACTTTAACAGCCGACTTCTTAAAAATGGAGTACGTGGTTCGAATCAAAAGGTTGCCCCGGGTCCCGCGGTTCCACATTCACACGGTGGAGTGCACGGTGATGGGCACTTTCCTCTCGAAGCTTTGGATGAGATGGCTGGCCTTGGCGAGAAGTTTTTAAGCTCGCCAACTTGTAAGCTTAACGAATCTGCACGCAATATGCGCCTCAGCTCTTATTACGGGAAACGACCTACGAAGCGCGCAACAAACGGCGAGTGGATTTCAACGAATCACGACGGAGTCGATGTCTCGACGCCGGTCGGAACACCGGTTATGGCCGCAGCAGCTGGTTGTGTCAGCGTCGACAAAATGTCGTTTAACAGAAAAGTCGGCTATGGAGTTTCGCTGCAGATTGATCACGGCAATGGGTTTTCAACTCAGTACGGACACATGAATAACTTTAGTTCTGCCATTCAGAAGTTTGCAGATCGTTCGCGCAGTGGTGGCGAGAAGTATTGCTTCGCTCGCGGCGAACAAATCGGAAACTCGGGAATGACCGGACGTTGCACAGCTCCACACTTGCACTTTGGTATGAAGAAAAACGGCAGGTCTGTGAATCCACGTAACTACATGATGGCGCAGTCGGATCACCAGCTCTCGGTTTCTTGCTCGACACTTCAAGCCAACAACGAAGCGCTGAAGCAAAATCTAGCCGAAGCTCTGACGCCAGCAACGGATGGCCAGTCGACAGCGATTCGCTCGGCGAGTGCCGGTCGATCGGCCTCAGCAGCCACAGCAAATTAAGTAGGAGCCGCATTAACGGCTCCAGGCGAATTTCGCACGAGGTTCGCCGCGAGCTGCTTTGATCTTCACGAGCCTCCCTTTAAAAAATCCATTACGCGACTCTTCATCGGTTCGGTTTCGAACGGTTTAAGGATGGCTCGCGCTTTAAGTTCGGGATGCAGATCCTTCCAGGTCGCGATGATGCCGTCCTGGTTTCTTAAGACCGCAGGTTTTCCCGCTTCGTCGATCAAAAAAGTCAGCCCACTTTTGAGTTTGAGTTTCGCTTTGATCGAGGGAACTCCTGATGAATCTTTGCGCATCGTTTCGAATATTTCGATGATCGTCGAATCGTGAAACGGCGACTTCGTTTTGCCTTTTGTTTGCGGCGCAGGCTTACTTGCGACAGGCTTAAATTGACCGACTTCGACAAACATGCCGATGGTGTCCCATACGCGGCGAGACGGCTTGTAGAGGTCATAGAGGCCATGTGTGCTCATATCGCGGTCGACTTCCTTCCAAACTTCGCGCAGTTGAGCAGTCGGCTTGCGGCGGTCAAAATCGCATAACGATTGCGTGCGCAAAAAATCGAGTTTCCCTATCATCGCGTCTTTATATTCGCGGGGAATCGGAAGCGCGTTTACTTCGTAAATGAGAGCCTCGAAACAGCGAGAAATCAGTTCTGCCATGCTCTGAGGCTAATGTGTAAGTTTAGTGTAAGTCAATGATCTAGCCTAGCGTTTAGCGTGGCGCTCGCGGAAATTTCGATTGAATCGATCAGCTGCGGGCCGTATATCTGGCGATCTCGTTTTCGCCGCCTCGTGCGGCCCGTCTAGTTCTGTATGGTGATTGTAGCTCAGTTGGTTAGAGCATCGGATTGTGATTCCGAGGGTCGCGGGTTCAAGTCCCGTCTTTCACCCCATTTTTCGTTACTTCGCGATATCAAAGTGCTCGTTATCATCGACCATGAAGGGATGAAGGTCTGCTTCGGAAACGTTTGGGTTTTCGATCAGGAGCTTTATGTTTTCGACGTTTTTCTGGACAATTTCTGCGGCATCTTGTCGTAGCAGAAACCATTTGAAGATTTCGCTCAACGAAAGCTGGGACATGGCTTCGTTAGACGTCGCCGCTTCAGAGGAAAACGTGAGTTCTGTTTGATTCGGTCCGATTCTTTTTAATTTGTGAAAAACATCGAATTCGATTTTTTCCAAACCCGCGTGAGCCGAGTTAACAATATTAAATGTGCGGATCTGTCGACCGAACGGTCGATTTATTTTTACGACTCTTTCATCCCAAGTGACGCCCGATCCGTCAGCTCTGCGATAGCACCTTCGTAAAGCGCCGACTTGGCCATCCGGTATTCCAGGTAACGGGCTGATATGGTCGAAAAAGATCGACCACTCTGATGCCTTCGAAGAATCGCCCGCATATTCCCACACTCTTTCGATCGGAGCGTTGATGATGACTGTCGCGCGTTGTTTACAGCCAGTTGCGAGGACTAATAACAAAGCGGCCAAAGCGGTTTTAATGATCATGTGCGGAG
>JAYSST010000548.1:0-7692 GCA_043720435.1 Bdellovibrionales bacterium | reverse complement strand
TCTCGTTTCGAGACACTTTTATCTGTTGATCTTTAGTCGGGTGTCTAACTTCCTTTCGTGCGTTTGTTTGTTCGACGGGAAAAGCCTCGTAAGTGACTGTTTTTTTTCAGAAAAATGGCACGGACCCCTTTCGGAGTGACGTTTTTTGACCGACAATAAAGAGGTGGGGGATTTAGTATGCGCAATCAAACTCCAAGTTCGATGCTGAGCCTTTTCTTCGTCGTAGCATCGGCGATATTCTCACCAGTGGTTTCATCTGCAGCCGGTCCGCAGACGGCCGCCGAATGGAATTCCTACTACAAATTTAAAGCGCCACAATCTGCGGATACGCTGCAGGCGATTACAAAGTCGAGAAATTCGACAGGCGAACGAGTCGGCGCATGCATGGCCGGCGGCGGTACGTGGACCGCAAATGACTCGTGCGCTTTTCCCGCTGCCAATCAGCCAACTCAGTCGCAGCAACAAGCACCCGGTGCGGCTGAATCAGATGGCCTACCAGGTTATACTTATCAAGCGACTCCCGGCGCCGCAGAATCCGATGGTCTGCCAGGCTATCAGTACTCGCCGACTGCGGGAGCTTCTGAATCCGACGGTCTGCCAGACTATCAGTACTCGCCTCCTCCGGGTGGTGCTGAATCTGACGGTTTGCCGGACTACAAGTATGTCCCATCGGGTACGAATCCCGCCAGTGCCGGTGATTACGAAAACGAAATGGATAAAGAGTCGACTCGTGCCGAAGCGGCGAAAGTATCGTGCAAAGCTGCCGCAGAAACTGCGAAAACCGCGTGTCTTATGCCGGGCACCGGGGGAATGGATCCCAGCAGTGCGGCTGTTTACACGATGATGATGAACCAGCTCGTGAATACGGCCACACAAATCGCGGCGATCGGTAAGAACGCATCGGCGCAATGTAAACTTCAGTCGGACGTTGCGAAAGTCATGGGTACAATCAACGGAGTCAAGGGCGCCGTTTGCATGAAGACGATGAGCACGTGCGCTGAGGCGTGCGATAGGGAAGAAAAGCGCCACAAGCTAAATGCCGAGAATTCGCAAAATATGAACGTATGGAAAAGCGAATCGAAATTGGCCAATGAAGCGTCCCGAAACGAATTCACCTGCAAATCATACTCGGGTCAGGTTGTCGCGATGATGAACGGTGCGATGCAAAACCTCGGGAATTTTGCTCAAGCAAAACAATGTCAAAATGAACTCGCGGCATTTGCTGCCCCACCACCACGTGCGACACTTCCGCCAGTTGCGACAATCGGTGACTGCTCGGATCCTGCAAACACATCGCATGCGTGCTTTTGTACACGACCAGCCAACGCAGCAAGCGCCATTTGCGCAGGCTTTAGTGGCGGTGTGGGCGGTGGTGGCGGAACAACGACAACTCCTAACGGAAGCACCATTGCGTCTCCAGTTGGAGGTTCGGTTGCAGATGCAACGGACGGAAATACGGCAGACCCGTTCGCCATTCCTAAAAAAGAAGGTGGCGGCGATGGAAAAGGTATGGGCGATGGTGGCTCGGGCGCCCCTGGCGGCAGCGGACTTTCGGCGCTCGGCAGCGAAGGCGGCGGCAGCGGCGGGCCCGGCGATTCGCGTAGTGCTATCACCGGAACTTCTGGCGGAAACGGATCAGGTCTTGGCAGTGCCGGCGGCGGCGGCGGTGGCGGCGGTCTCTCGCGCAACAACGGCGGCGGCGCTAAAGACGGATTCTTCGACAAGTTCAACTTAAGAAAATTTTTACCGGGATCAAAATATAAGACTCGCGGTATTGCTGGCATGAGCGTGAAATCGGTCGATGGAATTACGGGGCCAATGGGTCCGTCCCTCTTCGAAAAAGCGACACGCCAGTATCAAGAGCAAATTCAAAAACAAAACGTTATTTTAGATAAATAAAGTTCGTTGAACAAGGAAGAAGACATGAAGCGAAATAAATTGGTTCTGACAATCGCGCTGACTTCTATTTGCATTTCGGGCACTGCGCACGGCGAGGGCTCGGCGTCGCGTACGACGCCAGGCACAGTGACTCCGAATACGACGGCGCCGGTGGCAACAGCGCCGGCGACCAGCACTACCGCTGGCGCAGGCTACATCATGCCGTCTGGCGGTGGTAATGCCGCCGACTCCGGCAGAAAAGCGCAAACGGGACAGCTCATCGGCGCAGCGATCAACATCGGTGCGGCGACTATGATGTACATGCCAATATGTCGGACCAAGTACGGCGCGTGGGCGTGTCCACTTGCGGCGTTGGCAGCTTCGGCTGCGAACACTCTCGGTAAAGCGTCGGGCGGTTCGGGTTATGCCGGTGGTCAGATGTCGGCTTATACGGGGCCGACAATCGATGGACTTCCTCCAGCAGTCGATCAAAATGGCAACCCGATTAACTATGGTGGTGGCCCTGGCGGTGACGGAACAAATGGCGGACCTGGAACGAACGGCACCAATGGTGGTTTGCCAACGCCTGCAACCATTGCAGGTGATGTCGCAAGAATCCGAACTGAACTCGAAAAATCGGGAGTTCAGATTTCTGACGACGGCAAAACTCTGACGACGAAAGACGGTCGTAAATTCGATCTTTCTAAAGCAGGCGACGGATCCGCTCAAGACTTACAAGCGATGGGATTGACTGCGGGCGAAGCAAACAACGCCGTCGAGTCCGGCCGAAAATTCGGCAATGCGATGGGCGCGAAATACGCAAGCATGCTGAAGGGCGCAGATGGCGGCGGCGGCGGTGGCGGCGGAAGCGCTGGGCGCGGACCAGCAAGTGACGGCGGCGGCGGCGGAGCGGGTGGTTTTGGCGGATGGGGAAAAGATCCGTTTGGAAAAAACCGTCCGAAAGCGAAGATCTCGGGCCTCACACGAAAACTCGGTGACGATACCATCGGTGTTGCGGGCGACGATATTTTTGAAATGGTCACTCGTCGCTATAAAGCTCGCGATGAAATAAACCAGTTCATCAAGGATTAATCCAAGACGCGCGGCTAAACGACGATTGATCCGCGCGCTTCTTTCGGCACTTGAGCTCCAGCGATAATCACCGAATTTAGTACGGGAGCCTCAATCAAAGCGTTCGATCCGATAACGGCGAACGCTTTTTCCTTTTCTAGCGCCTCACAGATAACACTTTCCCCGATAGAACCCTTCGCATAGGTCGATGCAAGTAACATCGCGCCACTATAGGATTCCCAAAGTCGTGTCCCCTCCGCTCCATACGTCTCGACAATTCTTTGTGCGAGTGCCGAGGCGAGCGATACGGGTCGGCGGTAGGAGATCTGTTCGAGCATCTCGTAAGTCGCCGTTAAAAAGTCCGTCGGGTTTCCCGTTTCGTGCCACACAAGATTTTCTGAGAAAGCCATCACTCGTTCGCCGTTTGCGATCGCCTTCGCGACAACGTCATATAGGATATTACTCTCGCCGTCCGGTACATATTTGAAAATTCGGCGGTTGAGCAACAAGACGCCGACATAGTGAAGCGCTTGTGTTGCGCTCGGGAAAGCGCTTCGTTCAAAACCAAATCCCATAACGGAATGATCTGCCTTAGTCCAAACTCCGCCGAACTTCGTACCAGCGTCGGGCCGTCTCATGGTCAGCAGCGTGGCGATCGCGTCTGATTTTTCGTGCTGCTCGAGCATGCGACCGAGAGTTCGATCGTTCACCGGCAAAATGACTTCGTCTGCATTTGCGACCAAAATCGTTTCCGAATCTTCGAGTTCTTTTTTGGCAAACCAAAGTGCGCCACCACTTCCCAGCGGTTTTTGTACTTCATGGGTAAATCGAAGTTCTAGCGGCGCAAGCTTCGAGCTTAAAGGGCGAATTGTATTTGGTAGATAGTGGAGATTGGCTACGACACGATCAGGCTTAAGTTCTTTTAGAAATTCAAGACTCCAATACATCAGCGGGACGCCTAAAAAAGGAACGGCGGGTTTTGCGAGGGTGTCGGTGACCGGTCGTAAGCGAGTGCCGAGGCCGGCAGAAAGCAACATCGCTCGCATAGCGCTAGCTGACCTCGAACGATTGTTCGAAAATCCCGTTGTCTTCGAGAATGCGGAAAAACTCAGAGTACTCGGGAAACTTCTCGAGACTGCGACGAATCGTTTTCAACGTCGGAGCAAGATGTTTTAGGTACCGATTGTCTTGGCGAAGCATCTTGAAACTCGCGAAACTGCCGCAAGCCTTGAAGCAGCGTTGAACCGTTTGAACTTCAAAAATATTGTCGAAGTGATCGCGCGATATTCTTGGGAGGCTATACTGCGCGCTCCTTAGTTCTCGTTGCTCGAGATAGTAGTTCAGCATCTCGAGTTGCGACTTCTCGCTAAGATTCACGTACGAATCGCGAAGCAGACTTACGAGGTCATACTGAATTGTGCCCATGCGAGCGTCTTGAAAATCAATGACGCGTACTTTGCCGTGTTTGATCATGACATTGCGCGAATGATAATCGCGGTGAGCAATAAATTTCGGCTCCCGATGAAGCTTCTCGCAGATGTGTGTAAATACTTGATCAAGTGCTTTTTGCGCTTTCGGTTCTAATTTTAGACCGCAAAGACCCTCGAGAAGATGCTCACGGCCATAATTCATTTCCCAGAGCAGCTTTGATGTATCGAACTCAACGGTGAACGCCGTGCAGGGAGACGACCTATCGAACGTGCAGTCATAGTGCATTTTGATCAGCTCATCGATCGTCGCGCGATAGTAAGGAAGACTGTGTTCGTCGTTCTGGTTTTCCCAAAACTTGCGTTCAAGCGTCAGGTCGCCAAGATCTTCAAGAAGTACAAGCCCCTTTTCAGGTCGCATGCCCATGACTCGCGGAACAGTGACACCGTGCTTTTCGAAATGCGATCGAACACTGAGGAAAGGGTATCGACCGTCGTCGACAAATGGATCCCACAACATCAAGACCCACGAGTCGTCATGGGCAACAACGCGAAAATACCGACGAGCCGACGCATCGCCCGCGAGTTGGTGAATTTCAAATTTGCCTGCGCCCATCAGAGATCCAAGGAAGCCTTGAATTTCGCTATTGAGTTCCACGGGCAAGACGTTGGTCTCGGTTTTTGATGTGTTGATCACATCAAAAGGGTGCCACCGATTTCTGGCTCAATCAATGAAAGGTCGGGTTTGATCCTTCGTCTTGTCGCCATCGGCCGAGCAGGTGGAGCAAATTCGAGGCTTTCGTCTCTGGATCACGGTTTACGACGCTCGGAATTTTCAAGCCGGCTTCAATGTTTTGAACGATGGCACGAAGCGACCGCGGAGACAAATCTCCGCTTGTGACGACGCTCGACTCGAGTTCATAAGGCATCAACAGCGCGAGGAGGTGCGGAAGCAACGTGCCTTTTCCGACAAGTGTTGTCGGGTTTTCGTGAACGACGGTAATCAAGCGAGGTGCATCGCCGTCGGCGGTCTCGCCGAAAACTTCTGCAAGTCGCAATTGTTTTTCAATCGACAGCGCAGCGAGATCAGGCACAAATATGCACATTCGCCCGAGATCGCGAAACGATTGAGCGCTCTGAAACGCGTCTTCACTGAGATCCGAAATGTTCACAAAGAACCAAAGCGAAGTTCTGTTGAAAATTTCGAGCGCAATACGGTTGTAGGGAAGTGTCTTCGACGCAGATTCTGAATCACCACGTGCGATGATCAAGATCGGCTTTTGAAGCAACAATTCGTCAGTGTAAGAATGCAAGAGATATGGATCTGCAATTTCCACGGGCTCTGCGGCCTTGCGCGGAAACAAATGAATAATCTTTGATTCGTCGCGACCGTCAGACAGGGTCGCGATTTCACCCGTCGTACGCGCGCGTTCGGTTCGTTCCCGCTGTTCGACGTCGAGCAGGCGTTCGAAAGCATTCAGCCGCGATTCTACCGACATCTGCAGAAATTCTCCGAGTAGCTGCACCCGATCGTCATTGCTTGCAGCGAGGCCTTCGATAATCGCAACGCCGACTAACGAAACATCGGTCGGACGGGCGCCGGCGCGGCGAACACGCAATGGAAAGGCAAACGAGCCGGGATTTATTCCGCGAATCATTTCGGGTGGCTCGAACAAAGTCGACTCGAGGAAAACAAGATCTTGCTCTTGAAACTTCGGGCCGAGTGCCGGATTGATATTCTGCTTCGAGCGATCGAGAAAGGTGTCAAGCGTTTGAAATTTCACACGGCACGCGAAAATACTTTCGACTAGCGAAGTGACTCGTTCAATTGCGGCTGACCATTCTGGGTTCCAAGGTGTGCGGTCCATGAAGGGGATCATTCGCAATTAATGGGCCGAGTTGCAACGCCTGTGTGTTTCATTATAAACCGAGTCGCGGCGCCGACTTAACCCAATTACAGGGTGGTGTTTCACCGAACAACTCCGGTGCACCTAGGAAATATTTTTTACTCAGCAGCTACGTTTTTATCGCGACTGATCTCAACCGTGGCTCGCGCTCTCCACGGAATGACGACCACTTAAAAGTGATAATTAATGAAAGTTTCGCGCCGCATATCCGATGACACCACTTATAAGTGGTGCGGGAACGAGAGGAGTGTCTGAAATCCATGATTTGACCACTTCTAAGTGGTGAGTATTCATACTTGGCGCGCACCCGCCGCACCGAGCGGACTCGCGCAACATGCGCGGCGGCTAGAGTCGCCGTAAAAAAAGCCGGGTTTGCACCCGGCTCTGTTCACGCTCGCGAACTTTTGTTCTCGCCGGGAAAATCCGGCGAACTTTCTTAGATTTTGGCCATGCGGCGTTTGTCGAGGCCGTACTTTTCAACTTTCATGATGAGGCCGGCACGGCTGATGCCGAGTTCTTTTGCGAGCTTCGACTTGTTCCAGCCGGTGCGGCGAAGACCTTCTTTGATCATCTCGCGCTCGAGTTCTTCGAGTGCATCCTTCAGTTTCCCGTGGACGCGTGCTCCTTGAACTTTCGCTTTTTCACCGATCTCGAGAACTTTTGGCGAGAGCATATCAGCGGTGAGTTTGCCTTCTGTGCCCGACAAGACGACGATTCGCTCGATCTCGTTTTGAAGTTCTCGGACGTTACCTGGCCATGGATAATCATAAAGTTTTTCGAGTGCACGCTTGGTGAGAACCTTCTTCGGCTGCCCAGCTTTTTCGCCTTCCTTTGTGAGGAAGTGTTCTGCTAGCAACGGAATATCTTCTTTTCGCTCGCGAAGCGGCGGAACGCGAATGTTGATAACGTTCAATCGATAGTACAAATCTTCGCGGAACTCGCCCTTTTCAACCATCTCGCGAAGGTTTCGGTTTGTTGCGGCGATGACTCGGACGTCAACTTTCTTTGGCTCGGTCGAACCGACCGGAGTAAAGATGCCCTCCTGAAGAACGCGAAGGAGACGGACCTGCATGGAAGGTCGCATCTCGCCGATCTCGTCCAAGAAGAAAGTTCCTTTGTCCGCAACTTCGAAAAGACCTTTTTTCGTAGCGATAGCGCCCGTGAAGGATCCCTTCATGTGACCGAAGAGTTCGCTCTCAAGCAAACCTTCCGGGATCGCACCGCAGTTCGCGATGATGAAAGCTTTTTCTTTTCGATTTGAATTGTAGTGGATGGCTTTCGCGATCAATTCCTTACCCGTACCGTTGTCTCCTTGTACGAGAACGGTCGAGTCAGCTCCTTGAATTTTGTCGAGCAGAGAATACAACGCCTGCATCGGTTTTGATTTACCGATCATCGAGTCATACTTA
>JAYSST010000547.1:0-1228 GCA_043720435.1 Bdellovibrionales bacterium | reverse complement strand
TCGACGAACTCGAGGACTATGTTTATCGAGCTTGGGTAAAAGAGCCATCGCAAGAATTTTCAGAGGAGAGCTCGTGAAAGCCGTGGGCGTCATCCCTGCTCGATTTGGTTCAACCCGCTTTCCGGGTAAGCCGTTGGTCTTGATTAACGGCAAGGCGCTGCTGACTCATGTGATAGAGGGTGCACGCCAAGCAAAGCGTCTCGGCGAAATTATTGTGGCGACCGATGACCGAAGAATTGCCGACGTCGCAGAAAAGTCAGGAGCACGAGCGATCATGACGGATCCCGATCTTCCGAGCGGAACCGACCGAACTTGGGCGGCAGTCGATGCATTGAAACTTTCAGGCGTTGATGTCGTCGTGAATATTCAGGGGGACGAGCCACTGATTGAGGGAGCTCCGCTGGATGCATTGGTTTCTGCCTTCGATGGTCGTTCCGAAATCGAAATGGCGACCTTGGGCCGAGAAATCGACTTTTCAACAAGCGAAGGTATGATCGCACTGAACTCACCTATGACAGCCAAAATCGTCCTGACCGAGGACGACCGCGCCCTGTATTTCAGCCGTTTTCCAATCCCGTTTTCGCGTGTTCAACCGGCGGAATCGGTCGCGGCGAGCGATAAAAGTGCTGTACTCAAACACGTTGGTATTTACGCGTTTCGCCCTGCATTTCTGAAGCGTTTTTGCGCTGCGGGGCCATGTGCGATTGAACTTTACGAGGGCCTCGAACAGCTGAGAGCATTGCATCTGGGTGCGGTCATCCATGTCGTTCGTACACGGCATGAAAGCTGGGGTGTTGACACCCCAGACGACGTGGAAAAGATTGAGAAAATTCTAAGCGCTAAATAGCGATTGTCCCAAGGGAGCCCTCATGGCCGGAACGAAGAAAAAACGTAATCAAAAAGCTCGAGCGGGTCTTGTGACTCGAACGACAGCACGTTCGGCAAAAAAGCTTGAACAGAAGTTTATCTTTGTAACGGGCGGAGTCGTTTCATCTATTGGCAAAGGCTTGACGGCAGCGTCACTTGCTACGCTGCTCGAAGCGCGCGGACTTAAGGTGACTATCGCGAAGTTTGATCCTTATTTGAACGTAGATCCTGGAACGATGTCGCCACTTCAGCACGGTGAAGTTTTCGTCACTGAAGACGGCGCTGAAACAGATCTTGATCTTGGACATTACGAGCGTTTCACCTCGATCACAGTTCATCGCGCAAATTCAGTTTCGACAGG
>JAYSST010000546.1:0-1228 GCA_043720435.1 Bdellovibrionales bacterium | reverse complement strand
CTTCGTCGTCCGTCAACGGCGGCAGCGCCATGACCCCGCAGAGCTTGATGTGGGGGCACTTCACGGCTGCATCAAAAAGTTCGACGAACTCGGCAGCCGAGGCTCCCGCTTTCGTTGTTTCATCTGCGATATTAATTTGCAAAAGGATCGGCTGTCGAAAACTAGGGTCAGAACGTTCTTTGGAAAGTGCCAATGCCCGCTTTTCGATTTCCTCAACGAGCGAAATTCGATCGACAGAGTGAATGAGTGAAAAACTTCCGACGACGTGCTTTGCTTTCTTTGACTGCAAAGTCCCTATGAAATGCCATTCAATTTCGTTCTCGGAATCGGGTCGAGCATCAAGTTGAAACTGCTTTCGCAAAATCGGTGAACTTTTAGCAATTTTAATTAGCTCGTTCACCTCTTCTACTTTTGGCAACGCTTCTTGAACGTAATTTTCTGCGAAGATTCTTTGACCAGCCAGCCAAGCGTCGATCACGTCAGTCGCAGGTTTAGTTTTGGAAACTGCAACGAGTCGCGCGGGCATCTTTGAACGATCTTTGAATATCGCGCGTTCTGGTGCGAGAGCCGCGTGCGCAATTTCAGAACCCAACTTCAGAATGTTTTCTCCTATGGGCGAGCCGCGACCTTCTGAAAAGCGCTTTGCCGCCGTGACTCCGAGTGAAGCGAGCGCTTTCTCAACAATCGCCATCGAAAGTCCGACGACTGTGTCGTAATCTCCTGCGAACTTTTCGATGAATTCCGAAGCGAGGGCATTTTGAATTCCGTAAGCACCGGCTTTATCAAGTGGGTCACCCGTCGCGACGTAAGCGTCGATTTGTGACACCGAAAGTTCATGAAACTTGACCCGAGTGACGGCGTGATCCTGATGCCTGCGACCTGTATCAACGTCTATAAGACTTACGGCTGTAATCACGTCGTGAGTCTGGTTTGAAAGGCGACTAAGAAATGATCGCGCTTCAAACTCGTCTTTAGGCTTGCCTAGGATTTGGTCACCCAACACCACGACTGTGTCGCTTGCGAGCACCAAAAACCCGTGTCCTTCCGCTAGCTTTCCCATTTTGAGACACGCCTCCGCCTTGTCTGAAGCGAGCTGTCTTATCTGTGACGTTAAATTCAGGTTTTCAATGGGAATTTCCGATATTTGACTAGGGAGAATATCGAATTCGTAGCCTGAAATCGTAAGAATCTGGCGCCTTCGAGGCGATTGCGATGCGAGCACGAAACG
>JAYSST010000545.1:0-1228 GCA_043720435.1 Bdellovibrionales bacterium | reverse complement strand
ACCATCGGGAATGGTTTCGCAAAAGGACATCACGACGCTCGATCGTTACGGTTTCCTAAATAAGACGCGCGAAGAAGCGTCGGAATTAATGATGGGCGTAAAAAGCATGAAAGAAGTGGCAGAAGGTAAATCCGACGGGATGACCATTGCAGCGCTTCCGGCGTGCCTTTATGAGGCTCCGCAGGCCATTCTTGGTGGCGAAGTGATCTCGTTTGAAGCGACCTGGGGCGTAGGTGTTGGAGTTGGATACGGCCCGGGGGGCGATCTCGTGACCAATGTAGGCGGCAAAGTAAACTTCAAGTCGAGCAAACTCGAAATCGGTCTTCGCACGGACGACCCGTTAACTCGGCAGACTTTTGCGATCGGCGATGGCGTGTCTCGCAAAGCTGAAGTGAATTTTGCGATCGACTTCGCTTCGGCTATCGGCCTGGACTTTTTCTACAACACACCAATTACCGACGTCATTCGCAGTGCGATGACCGATGGTCTTGATCAGATTGCGGCCAAATATATTTCGACGGCAGCGGTAAAGACTTGGAACGAGGCCTGGGAAACGCGTGTCATCTATGACCCAGAAATCGTCGACAACGACACACACGTCGCGATTCGCGGCGGCAGCCGCGCCGGTGTTCAAGTCGGCGACAAGTTTTCGATTACAAATCTGCATTATAAGTGGGAAGGCGCACCGTGCTCGTCACGTTTGAAATACAAGATCGGATTAACGACTAGTCCGATTGCAACCGGCGAAATCGTTACTGTCGGTGATAACATTGCTGTTGCGAAGGTAACTTACCTGATCGAACAACAAATTCAGCCAGGCGCACAAGTGAAGATGTTAAAGCTGAACGAACCAGTTGCGGTAAAGACAGCTGCGAAAAAGTAACGATGGTTCGATCCAGATCGCGGCTTCGCATCGATTGCAGTCACGAGCGATGGTCACCAGGGCTTTGAATTCGATTCCATTGGCGCCTTCAGCGCATCGAGAGTCTGCTTATAGGCAGACTCAAGAATTTCAGGTCCGAGATGAATCTTTCTCGGCCCCGACCGAGCGAGATTTTTGAGTACGATAAGCCTACGGCTCTTTTTTAGCGCGGGATCATTCCACAGGCGATCATCTCGTCTTCGTTCATAGTGCTCATGCCCGCTATTCCCATAAAGATAGTGACCGAGAACCATTTCATCCGGAGGGGTGTTATCGAGTGCCATCTTGTCGAGAATGCCGCCATCC
>JAYSST010000544.1:0-1230 GCA_043720435.1 Bdellovibrionales bacterium | reverse complement strand
GCGCTTAGTAAGTAGCTGAATACACGCTTCCCTTCGAAAGGCTTACAAATGGCAAATACTAAAGTGCGCGTTGGCATTAACGGTTTCGGTCGCATCGGGCGCGTCTTTCTCCGTGCCGCTTTTGACCACGTCGAGATCGTCGGCATCAACGATCTTGGTGGACCGCAGCTCGCCGCACATTTGCTGAAATACGATTCGACTCATGGAATTTTTCCGGGGGACATTTCCGTTCAGGGCGAGGGTGCAACGGCGAAATTAGTCGTGAATGGAAAAGCGATTCCACTTTCGGCCTCTCGCGATCCTGGAGCGATCCCTTGGAAAGCGTGGGGCGCGGATATCGTGATCGATTGCACAGGTGCATTCAACGACAAGCGCGAAGAACTGATGAAGCACATCACGGCCGGAGCAAAAAAAGTGATTGCGTCGGCTCCCGCGAAAGCCGCTGATTTGACGATCGTGTACGGTTTAAATCACGAGGCTTACGATCCCGCGAAACATCAGATTGTTTCGAATGCCTCGTGCACGACCAATTGCTTGGCACCTGTTGCGAAAGTTTTGAATGATGCGTTTGGAATCGACCGCGGCTTAATGACGACGGTGCACGCCTTCACAAACGATCAATCGGTGCTGGATGCTCCTCACAAAGACTTGCGTCGCGCGAGAACCGCGTCAGCCTCGATCATTCCAACGACAACGGGTGCAGCGAAAGCCGTAACTGAAGTTATGCCAGAGTTAAAAGGTCGTCTCGACGGCACGTCAGTTCGAGTTCCGACGACGAACGTATCGCTGGTCGATCTTACCTTCACGTCGAACAAAGACATGACGGTCGAGAGCGTGAATGCGGCCCTGAAAGCTGCTGCAGCATCGGGTCCGTTCAAAGGTGTTCTTGCTTGCGAAGCAGCTCCGCTCGTGTCGATTGATTTCAACGGCAACCCACATTCGTCGATCGTCGACTTGCAAAGCACAATGGTGTCGGGCACACGCATGGCGAAGATCTTTTCTTGGTATGACAACGAAACTGGATTCTCGACGAGAATGGTCGATCTAGCTAAGCACATGAACGCGAAGGGTCTGTAAATAGATGGCGACCGCTAATTCTTCTGGTGTGAAACCTTCTGCACCTGGTGCCGGTTTTGGAAAAACTCTGACGGGCCTTCAAGGCATTAAGTCGATCGAAGATTTTGAATTAAAAGATCAGCGCGTATTTATTCGCCTCGATCTGAACGTTCC
>JAYSST010000543.1:0-3006 GCA_043720435.1 Bdellovibrionales bacterium | reverse complement strand
TGTCGCTGGGGCGCGCGGCGGGTGCCCCCTATGGAGGGCTGCCGAGACAGCGAAACGAAATAGTGATTACTTGCGTTTAATGCTCTTAATCACGACCGGAGTCTTCGGAACATCTGCCATTCCGTTCATTGTTCCAGTCGGAACTGCGCGAATTTTATCGACGATATCTAAGCCAGCTGTGACTTTGCCAAAGACGGCGTAACCATAGCCGCGTGGATCCGGCGAAGAGTGGTTCAGGAAGTCGTTATCAACGGTGTTGATGAAGAACTGCGAAGTTGCAGAGTCGACGACTGAAGTGCGAGCCATCGCGAGAGTTCCACGCTCGTTCTTAAGACCATTTGTCGCTTCGTTTTTAATGGGTCCTTCGTTTTTGCGTTCGTTCAATTTCTCGTCCATGCCGCCACCTTGGACCATGAAACCACTGATCACGCGGTGGAAGACGAGACCGTCGTAATGTTTTTTGTCCACGTACTTTAAAAAGTTCGCTGCCGAGAGCGGAGCTTTTTCAGAATTCAGTTCCGCTTCGATATTGCCGAGTGATGTTTCGATAACGACTGTGGTCATTTTTTTATCTCCAGATTTAGTTTTTTCGTCTTTTTTTGTTTCCTTCGCAGCCGGGCTCGTCGCCGCAAAAGTCGATTTCGCTGCAGGAGCAGCGGACTTCGCCTTCGTATCGGTATCGGCCGCAACGGCGTGGTTTGCAAATCCAAGCGCAAGCGTTGCTGCAGACAACGCAATCAATGAACGCGTTGCTTTTTTCAATGAGCGGGGAGTTAAATGAAGGGCGGTGAATGCGTAAGTTTGAATCATGCGTGTTCTGCCTTACTGTGTCATTTCGGTGTTGTTCTCGAGCTGTCGAGACTGTTCCAGGGTGTTTCAAAAGGCAAGAACAAGAACTTAAGGATTCGGCAAGGAGACCATGTCAGGACAAAAGCAAGATAGACCTCCAGTAAACTCGCAAACGGCTGGCGAAGAAAAGAGTGCGTTCTATCAGTCACCACCGGAGTTGCCAAATCCGTGGGCATCAAGTGGTGCGCTTCAGCGCGCCATCAAGGCTCGTATCAGCGATGAGCAATGGAAATCATTTTCTCGTGAACTATCCGAGTTCGGCGCGACGGTAAATCCCATTATTGAACCTCTAGGTCTTCAGGCCGAGCGCGAAGTTCCGGTTTTAAATCAGTACGACGCGTGGGGAAAGCGCATCGATCAAATCCAAACGAGCCGCGCGTGGAGCGAGCTGGATGCGATTTCTGCACGAGAGGGAATGGTTGCGATTGGCTACGAAAGAAAAGAGGGGGCCGCATCACGACTTCTTCAGTTCGGAAAACTCGCACTTTTTCATCCTGCATCAGCCTTCTATACATGCCCTCTTGCAATGACAGATGGTGCGGCCCGAGTCATCGAACTTCACGGAACTCCCGAATTAAAAGAGCGAGCGTTTAAAAAATTAACATCACGGGTGCCAGGGGAATTTTGGACGTCCGGACAATGGATGACCGAACGCGCGGGGGGCTCGGACGTTTCAAATACTTCGGTCACTGCGCGCTTCGAGAATAACGAGTGGAAACTATACGGAGATAAATGGTTCACATCGGCGACGACAGCGCAAATGGCGATGGTACTTGCGCGCGTCGAAACCGGTACCGTTTCGAGTGCTTCCGCTTCGGTTGAATCGGGAAAGCTCGGATTATTTTACGTCGAGCTTCGCGATTCACGTGGCCGCCTTCAGGGAATTCAGGTCAATCGTCTTAAAGACAAGCTCGGAACCAAAGGATTACCAACCGCGGAACTTACTTTGAATGGCGCCGTCGGTCTGATGATCGGCGAACCGGGCGAGGGAGTTCGTAAAGCTTCAAGCCTGCTCAACGTCACAAGACTTTATAATTCCGTTTGTTGCGTCGGCGCGATGGCACGCGGTCTTCAGCTGATGACGTCATACGCGCTCGAGCGCCGGGCTTTTGGCAAACTCATTGCAGATCATCCACTGCATGTTGAAACGATGGCGAGTATCCGTGCACGCGCAGCTGCCGCGACCGAATTGGTTTTTCACGCCGTCGAATTGATGGGCAAAGACGAATGTGGTCAGGCAACGCCTGAAGAAACGCTGCAACTGAGAATTTTAACTCCGCTCGTAAAACTTTATACAGCCCGTGAAGCGATCTCAAATGCGAGCGAAACCATCGAGTCATTCGGTGGTGCTGGATATATTGAAAGTACGGGAGTTCCGCGGTTACTTCGCGACGCTCAAGTTTTTCCGATCTGGGAAGGAACGACGAATGTTCTCGCACTTGATACACTTCGCGCGATCGGCAAAGACAACGCACTTCAACCGTTGATTGCAGATCTTGTGAATCGATTGAAGGGAATTCCATCATCGCTTCCGAAGGCGCGCATCGAGCGAAGAATTTCGGCACTTGCGCATCACGCTCGTAAAAAAGCGGGGCAGTCCGCAGAACTTCAGCAACAATCAGCCCGCGATTTCGCAATCGCGATGGCTGAAACCGTTGCAGGGGTTTTGCTACTCGAGCGGGCAGTAACAGACGGAATCGCAGGTCTGGCCGCATCTCGTTACATCGGATTGATCGGTGAATGGATCGCGCGTGAAGACGATATTGGCGCCATGGATTTGCCATCCGTCAAGAAACTGGCACTAGAATCGCTTTAGCGATTCATGCCAGTTTCTTGCTATTAGTGTCGTTCCGCTGGGGCCCTCCCCAGCTGCACTGGCGCTTGCACGTCTGCAAGCGCATTCGCTCCGGGATCTTCTCGCTTGTCCCAGCTTTCGCTGGGCCTCGCTCTCGCTGCGCGAACTTCGTTCGCGTTTTGCTAATTTAGTGGGTGGTCTGTGGCTCTTGCTCTGATTGTGCAGGCTGGGCATTCGGCGATTTCGCGAATGATGGGCTGTGAGGTTTTTTCGTCCTTTGTATTTTCGAACTTCAATACCAAGACTGTGCTGCATAGTACGCAGGTTTCGTGTTCGTGTTGGAAACGAGTTTGGTTTCGGTT
>JAYSST010000542.1:0-3008 GCA_043720435.1 Bdellovibrionales bacterium | reverse complement strand
CATAAGAAAAACCCCTTGGCGGCAGTCTTACCTCACTTGCCCAGACAAAACTCCTTAAAGATGCGGTCAATCACCTGTTCGTGAAAGACCTTCCCGAGCAGTTCGTGAATTGTTTTAACGGCTATACCAAGTTCGAACGCAATAAGCTCGGGGCTGACATCTTTCTTGATAAGAACAAGTGCTTTGTGAAGCGCCGTTTGAATCGTTTGAAGACCCTCAACGTGTCGAGCCTGCGTAATCACAACGCCGCCTTGCTGAAACGTTTTTGCGTGAAGGGGAGCCGCGACGGCTTTCTTCAGTTCTTGTAAACCGGCGCCCGTTTTCGCCGACGCAATGACGATGCGTTCAGAAACACCAAGGCGCTCGGCTTCCATTTCGACTGTCGCCCGCCACTCGCCCGAACGATCAAGATCTGACTTATTGAACAGGTACCACTCTTTACGACCGTTCGCTTGTTCGGCCTCGCGTACGAAATTCGAAAATCGCTCGCGCCATTTCGATTCGCTCATGTCGATAATGACAGCTACGATGTCGGCTTCACTTCGCGCCTTCAGCGAACGTTCGACGCCGAGGCGTTCGGCTTCGTCCGTTGTGTGCCGAATGCCCGCAGTGTCGATCCACCGAATCGGCGTCCCATCGAGACGGGTTTCTACTTCGATCAGGTCTCGTGTCGTGCCGGGCTGATCTGTGACGATCGCGCGATCATCTTCGACGATTGCATTCAGAATCGATGACTTCCCAGCGTTCGGAGCGCCAACCAGCGCGACCGTCAAACCATCGCGCAATATTCGGCCCTTGCCGTACGTCGCGATTAAAGCGGAAACTTTTGTCTCCAAACTCGAAGCTCGATTAAGGAGATCCTGTGAAGGCTTCAGCTCGATACCATCTGACGAGAAGTCGATACTCGCTTCGATCTGCGCGCCGATCCAAACGAGATCATCTTCGATTTCTAAAAACTTTCCGCTCAACTCGCCCTTCAATTGTGAAAGGGCATTAGCCGAACCTTCGGTCGAACGCGATTCGATCAACGCGAGAATACTTTCGGCCTGAACAAGATCAATTCGGCCATGCATGTAAGCGCGGTAGGTGAACTCACCTGGTTTCGCGAGACGGGCGCCAAGTGCTATTAGCTCCTCGATGAGTTGTCCCGAAATTTGAGTTCCACCGTGAACGGAAAACTCGACTGATTCTTCACCAGTAAACGACTTGCCATCGGCAAACGGAGTGACCAGCGCTTCATCGAAGCTGCCACTGCCAACGGGTACCTTCAACGCGCCCGGACTCGCGGCGCCGCGGTCAGACCGCCCGACAAGAGTTCCAAAATAAGCGTGATGCGATTCGAGCTTTTCGCCCGCAGGTAAAAACGGCGCAACTTTGCGTGCAATTTCAAACGACCGAGATCCCGACAGACGAACGACGGCAATCGCACCGACGCCCGCAGCCGTTGCAAGCGCGCAAATCGTATCTTCATCTCCTGGTCGTACTTTCAACGTCGTCATAAAACTCACTCTGTCTTATCAGAGAAGGTACATCCTGTCTTAACAGAAATCGTACATCCCGACGGTCGCAAAGTTTACTGCTTAAACTGTGAAACTGCCGTCTCAACGCCTCGTTCGTTTTTCGCCGATCGGCGAATAACGAACGAGGTTCGCAAAGGTTCGGACAAGAAACAAAAACACCGAGCCTGAACTCGGTGTTTTTGTTTCTAACCCGGTTTGGGTCCTTGAAAGCCAGCGAAGCTCCGGCAAAGCCTTGCCTAACGATTGCCGAAGTTCTCTTCACGTGAATCGAACTGCTCTCGGCCGTCCGTTTCAGTGCGCGCGTCTTTTGCTGGGTAAATCTTCACTTTTTTGAAGTGACCTTCACCAATCGAGCGGCTGCGAACACGTTCATCTGTCGCCAAATGTTGGTGAACTGTTTTGCGATCCTTTGGAGCCAGCGGACGCATGTACTGAGATTTTCCCGACTCGAGGCACTTGTCTTTTAATTTATCGGTCATGTCGACGAGCGACTGAGTCGCCTTTTCACGAAATCCGTTCGCGTCGGTGTGAACTTCGCATCGGACGTCAGGCAACTTGTGCTGAAGTACGCGTTTCGCGAAGAGCTGGAAACTGTCGAGCAACTCGCCGTTTTCTGCGGTGAGGATTTCTTCGTCATCTCCCGAAAATTCAACGACGACATCTTCGATTTCGCCGTTCACCTGACTCGTAACCGAGTACTCGAGATTAAAACCAGCATGCTGAACAACGCCTGCAATAGTCTCTTCAACCATCGTTAATGCGTCTGAACCGCCACCGCTGCTCGATCGCGCGGTTCCATTAGAAGTGGCGCCTTTGGTGCCACCGAAAATCTTGCTGAAAAAACCTGACATAGAACCTCCGAGGTTGTCCTTTAAGCGTCGGCCAAGAAATCGCGTTGAACGCGTTTTCTAGGCTTTTGCTTCGCGGACAGTGGTTTGTGGCTTTGCGACTGACTTTTCTTTCATGAATACATACTGCTGGCAGATTCCAAACAGCGTACTTACGAAAATGTAGAGTGTCAGACCGCTAGGCAGGGTGAACATAAGTACAGAAAAGATCACGGGCATCCACTGCAGAATTTTCGCCTGCTGAGGATCCGCGACCGGTGTCAACTTTTGCTGGAAGTACATCGCAATACCCATCATGACCGGTAAAACGAAAAATTGATCTTTTACCGTTAAATCGTGAATCCAGAAGATAAATGGCTGGCGATAGAGTTCCATCGACATCGCAAGAACTTGGTAGAGGGCAAAGAAGACCGGCAACTGAATCAACATCGGCAGACAGCCACCGATCGGATTTGCTTTATTCTCTTTCATGAGGCGCATAACTTCTTCGTTCATGCGGCGTGGATCTTCTTTGAACTTTTCTTTAACTTGCTGAATCTGTGGTTGGATCTTCTGCATCACCTTCATCGATTTGAACGAATAAAAATTGAACGGCAGGACAATCGCACGGACCACCAAAGTCAGACCGATGATTGCGAAG
>JAYSST010000541.1:0-3008 GCA_043720435.1 Bdellovibrionales bacterium | reverse complement strand
GACTGCTTGGTAGTTTTTGCCCTGCGCTATGCAGCTTTCGTTTGCGTATCTCGGGACGCAGGTTCCAGTCGTCGGGTTGAAGTCACCGTTGAACGAGGCGCAAGCGTTTGCAATTGTGTCGTCAACGTACGGCCGAACGGTGGAATACTTGAAACGTCCAGCATTGAGCGAAGGCGAAAGAAGCGTGAAATTTAAAATTAAGTCGCTTTGGATTTCAATTGTCGGGAATCGACAGGGGTAGATAGCGCACACCGGTTTCCATTTCGCAACGAACTTGAATGGACAATCGCCGCTAGGGTCCGGAGTTCCCGCCGGACATCGACCACCGTTGAGCGCTATGCGACTTACACCGTCCGTCGAATCGTAAGAAATTTTTTCGTTTGCCGTGCTTGAGTAGATCACGAGCGGATAAAAGTCGCCCGCCAATGGTCCGCGGTCGCAACCGCCGGCGCTAGGCCCGCACGCCATCTCTAAGTTTTTCGTAAGTGTCTGTCCCCACGCCGCCGGATTCTGAAGCGCCGACGCTATTTCGTGATAACCCATTTGCGCGACGCGCGCCGATCGTTCGCTCGAGAAACTGGAAGACTGCATCTGCGCAAGTTGGGAAACACCGACGCCCATGATGCTCAAAATTGCCGTCGTTGCGATTACTTCAGTAAGAGAAAATCCGCTTTGCGATGCGAGACGAGGAAAGATTCTCATATGGGATCACCGCAGACGGGATCACCGGTCGAATTGAATTTCTTCACGACCTGAGGCGGAGGACACGTGATCGGCGTGCGCAACGCCACAACGCACGAAGCAGGACTACCTGGTATCGTGGGACCAGAGAGGAAGGATGAACCACAGTTCACGGTTTGCGTGATCTGAACCGAGCACGAACCGGTAGATCCGGTATACAGCCCCCCGGTCGCTATGCACGCGGACTCGGCCGACGACCCGCCGAAATTTCTTCGCAGCATAAATGTGAATCGATCTGCTGCACTGTTAAAACTGCTGTTCGTGTGCAGCGGGCGATAATTCAGTTTCAACGCCACCGTGTCGACCCAGCTTCCATTGATTTGCTCATGGGTGTAGAGCTTCACTTCATAACGAAACGGACAAGTATCACTACCTGTTTCGGTGAAATGATCGCAGAGCTCGCCGGCGGGGGTGAACCCAGTATTTGCCAGAGTCGAATTATAAAATGTCGCGCCGACTGCGTCCCGAATTTTAAGCGATGGAGCTGTGGCAAGGCTGCCAGAAGAAACCGGTCCGGCGAATGCTGCGGTATTACCGTTTTGGGTTTCAGCCCAAGAGCGCGGATCTAAAATGAGGCCCACGAGAGCCGAGCGCGCCCGTTCCGCTCCTTGCGAAACTGAAAGTCGCTGTTTTATTTTTTGAACTTCATTGATCCGTTGCGCGATGACTCCTGCCGCAACTGAAAAAATCACGATTCCGAAAATCACCGGAATCATGACTCCGCCGCGGTGATCCCGTATAACTACCAGCATGCGGCACCGCATATCAGGCCTCCCGCGGCATCGAATCCCAGCGAGACTTGATCCGCAGCGCACGCGTTTAGCAAAGGCTTGCCGCAATTGACGGCTCCGAGCGCATCAAAGCCCAAAACAAAGCTGCCGGCGGCTGGGTTGCACTGCAGAGATAAAAGCGGCAGCACACAGTTGGGCGCGGTGTACGTGCCGCCCATCGATTCACAGGTCACGTTTAGACTTTGAAGTTTAGGATCTCGGTAGGCCGTTAGATTATACGACAGAAGCTGTTTGATGGGTGAGCCTGGGAGTTTTTCACTAAATTTGACCGTGACCTTTGGTTGGGCCCGCAGACATTTTGCATCGTCGCAAAGTGCTTGCCAGGTTAACGAAACACCCGTCGGGCAAGCCGCGTTTCCGTTTGTTGCATCGAAGGTGTTACAGAGTTCACCCGCTGCGTTCATGCCTTGAGTCGCACTCGTTCCGTCAAGGAAGCTTCCGTCCATGGGAATTCGAATAGGGCTGGGAGCCGCACTAAAAGCCGTGCACCCCGTCGTGGTGGAAGCGAGACAGGCAAGATCGGCGTTCGCTGCGACGATTGTTGCCCATGGTAAATCGTTGCGGATAAGTCCCTGAATTTCCGATCTTCGCGCAGAAATCCAAAAACTTTTTTCGGCCGATTTGTTTTGATGATCGATATTGAGAAAAAGCTGAGACGAACCGAGCACTATCGCGCCGCTGATACCAACGGCGACGACAGTCGAAACGGGACGCTTCGGCTCGTGCGGTGGCTCAATTCGAATCACCGATTCATGAGCCGTGCAGCAATAACATGAATTCTGCCTTACGAAGTTCGTCGGGGCGCTTCGACCACTTTTTTGCAATTTCAGAAAGCGTACCTTGCATCGTCAATTCGCGGGGCGAGGTGAAGTCACAACCCAACGTCGCGATTCGCGCTGGCATCACGGAAGAAAGTTCTGCTAATAACTTTTCGAGGCGATACGGTGTGTCCATGACAATCACCGGGCGCTTCTCGCGAACAACTTCCTTTACAGCTGCATCTCGTTCTTCGCGGGAAGCCGGTAAAAATCCGCGAAACAAAAACTGATCGAGGCGCACACCTGCAAGACTCAGCAGGCACATCAACGCCGAAGCACCAGGCGCGGCGGAACAGACGAATCCACGGCGTCGAAGCTCGGCAACAAGCGGAGCACCAGGATCGCAAAAGCCGGGCGTTCCGCAATCTGACATTAAAGCCGTGAACCCTCCCGCTTTGTGAATTGCTATCACTCGATCTGCCAAGACTTTTACATCGTCTGGTTTCGAGTGTTCGTTTAAAACCTCAAGATCGGCAAGTTCAGGAGGGTTCGCGCGCGCATTCGGCATCGCTCGCGGACGACCGATTCTTTTGAGCAAGGTCGTCAGTGGTCGAAATTCTTCGCCAATGACGAGTTTGGCGTCGAGCAAAAGCCTAACGGCGCGTGGCGAAAGATCGGCATCGTCGCCGATCGGCGTCGCAACTAAGTACAATGCAAT
>JAYSST010000540.1:0-3016 GCA_043720435.1 Bdellovibrionales bacterium | reverse complement strand
GAACAATACGCGCAAGCCGCTCGCGAGTGGATTTGCCCTGTTCGTGATAATCCTGCTTATCAGAAACAGTGCGAATCGCAGTTGGCAGCAATACAGCCATCGCTGCTTGCCGGGCCGTCAGCCGTTCGTTTCTTTACGCCGTTCCCGGGCGCTAGCAACCAGTGCACATTCGCTGGCTGCTATGCCAAACCACAATGTCTTATTCTTTCTAAAACATCGGACTGCGCGCAGCAGGAAATTCCACCGGCGCGATCGACGACGTTTGTTGATGAGTACGAGAACTACCTCAAAGGGTATTTGCTTCTCACGTCTGCGAGATAGTTTCGAAACGAACTGTAAAATCAGCTTGTGAGGGCTTTTTTATAGGCCTTCGCGCGACTCTCCAAATGCAGGCGCAGAGCACCTTCGATGACCGGTGCTGCCATCGCGGGATCAACTTCGACCTCGAGTTCGTCGACGATGATTCCGCCGTCGCCGTTCTCGCTAATCTTATGTGTATGGCGCCAAGATTTCAAAACTTTCGGCAGCTCGATACCTTCATCGACATACGTCAGCGAATCATTGTTCGACGTCCACTCCGTAATTTTCGAGGTGAACGTCAGGCCGCCGCGAAGAAACCCGTAAGCGACATCAAGTCCGGCACCGACTTTTTCGAAGACCGGGCTATTCTCAATATACGGCTTAACTTTTTCAGGAGCTTTTGCAGAAACCAACATTTGCGCCAGACCCGTGAGGCCTTGAAACTCGAGTGATGGAAGACTCACAGTCACCGTGTCACCAAGTGCGAGTTGCTCGCTCGGTGCGTGGTTCGACTCTGTCGCGTCACTTGACGGGACAACCCGCGCTTCAAGCGCGCCTCGACCCATCTCTGTCAAAAAACGCTCGACTCCTTCGCGAGTCAGCATCGCTTCAATTTCAGCACGCTTCTTGGGAACAACCGTTGTTTGGCGAATTACGATTTTCGGAGACGGTGTTTTGATCATTTGCTGCACCTTTAGGTTCGCTCAAGGCAATCTGCCCAATTCGCGCGAGTTGAGTTTCGTTCAAGATACGAATCACACGTCCCTTCAAATCAATCACGCCTTCTTTTTTCAAAGCGGTGAGAGTCCGAATGACCGACTCGTAAACAGTACCCGCAAGATGTGCGATCTCTTCCCGCGTCAAATCGAGGTCGATGACGCGAACCGATGATTCGAGCGTTTGGTTAACGTCGTCCAAGCGGCCATGACGTTCTGCCAACGACCAAATTGTCGCGGCCACGCGCGCCCGCACCGGCAAAAGCTCGAGGGGTCGGCGAAACTGACGATGATGCGGTTTGGGCTCGGCTTCTTTCAGCGCAGCCAACAAAATCGGTGGAGCCGTCTTCAGCCAGGCAAGGGAGTCGGCGGCTGAATGAATCACGACTTCCGTTTCTCCGACCGCCTCTAATGTCTCGTGTTGCGCGGATGAAAAAGCGAGCAACTCGCTGAAACCAACAGTCTCGCCGGTGGCGACGATTCCTGCCAAAAAGCCCTGTGATTGATAGTGGCGGTAACGTTTAAGACACCCGCTCTTCACCGTCACAAGTCCAAGGAAGGGGTGCCCCTCCTTCACCAGGACTTCACCATTGGCGAGGTGTGATTTGATAAAGCCGACGGGGCGTTCACTTGTGATTTGCGGGACTTGATTTGGTTCCATTTCGAAAGCGTAGCGGGTTTTTAGGTTTATTAAAAATCGATCATTTACATGTTATCGTTCGTTTTAAACAAAGCTTGCTAACGACGTGACGGCTCTGTGGTTTTCGGGCAAATTGAAAGCATATGAAGCCACTTCCAAAACGTCTTGTGACCGCTGCGCTCCCCTACGCAAATGGACCGATCCACATCGGGCATCTCGTAGGATACATGCAGGCGGATTTTTGGGTCCGTTGGAACAAGATGAATGGTCGCGACTGTCTTTACATTTGCGGCGACGATACTCATGGCACACCTATCATGGTGAAGGCGCGCGAGCTTGGGATTACGCCCGAAGAATTTATCGGCAAGTCACACGCTGAACACTTGAAAGATTTTACGGATTTCGGAATCAAGTTCGATAATTATTCTTCGACCAATTCAGAAGAAAATCGGAAACTCGCAGAAGAATTTTACATTAAAATGCGCGACGCCGGTCACACGAGTGTGCGACCACGCGAACAACTTTGGTGCGATCACGACAAAATGTTTTTGCCGGATCGTTTCGTCAAGGGCGTCTGCCCTAAATGTTCAGCTGTCGAACAGTACGGCGACAGCTGCGACAATTGCGGTTCGACGTATGCGGCAACCGACTTAAAAACTCCGCACTGTGCGATTTGCGGATCCGTTCCATCGCTGAAATCCTCAGACACGATCTCGTTCAAGCTTTCTGACTTCCGTGATTTTTTGGCAAAATGGGTTCCCGAGCATGCGCCAGATGAGGTTGCGAACAAACTGGGAGAATGGATCAACGGTGAACTTCTTGACTGGGATATCTCCCGAGACGCGCCTTATTTTGGTTTCAAAATTCCCGGTTTTGATTCGAAGTATTTTTACGTCTGGCTAGATGCACCGATCGGCTACATTTCTTCGACCGAGCAGTGGTGCAATTCGGCGGCAGGTAAGGCCGCTGGTTATAGCGTGGGCGATTATTGGATGCCCGTGGAAGCCGGCGGAAAGCCCGCAGAGATTTACCACTTCATCGGCAAGGATATCATCAAATTCCACTGCTTGTTCTGGCCGGCGATGCTGAAGACAGCGGGGCGGAAGCTCCCGTCAGAAATTTTCGTTAACGGTTTTTTAACTGTCAACGGCGAGAAGATGTCGAAGTCAAAAGGTACGTTTGTCTCTGCACGCGCGTATCTTGATCACTTGGACGCCTCTTACCTGCGCTATTATTTCGCATCGAAACTAAATTCTCAGCTTCAAGACATCGACTTGGGGCTTGAAGATTTCGCGAATCGCGTGAATTCGGATCTCGTAGGTAAAATTACGAATCTCGGCTCGCGCGGGGCACAGATGTT
>JAYSST010000539.1:0-7741 GCA_043720435.1 Bdellovibrionales bacterium | reverse complement strand
AGTCGCATTCGCTCATTTACCTTCCTTACGCGTGGGTGAAGATTGGTCGCGAATTTTGGGAGCGCGGAAAACTGAGCCGCGACCGCACTGCGGTTCTCAAATCAACAATCGATAAAGCGCAGTTTCTTGGTCGTAAAGTCGATGTTCCTTGCTTTAACGAAGCTGAACTCGGTGCGATCAGTCTGAAGGGAATGACCGATCCCGACACTTTCGCGAAAGAGCTTCTTCGCGGAACTCTCTTTCACGAGGTTGGACACGCGCTGGGGCTTGCGCACAATTTTAAAGGTTCGCTGACTTGGAATCCCGACGACGCCGCATCGATGATGACGTCGTCAGTGATGGACTACAATCAGTACCAGCTTGAAGGCTCGGCCTTTGACGCCTCGGTTGGCGCGTCGGGTGCGTTGCTAGAATACGATCGACAGATTTTGTCAGTCCTTTACAACGGTGGAAAAGACATCACAGCGACCGATAAAGTCATGGATCATTGCGATGACGGCGTTGCTGATTCAAAAGCTGGCGGTGTTGATCCGCTTTGCATTCGATACGACGCTGGTCAAGATCCAACGGTTCAGTTGGATCGCACTCTGAAGCTGATACAAGATCCGACGGCGACGCTTGGTAGAACAAAAAGTCTCGCTGTCACCGCCGAGCGATCGCTCGCGGTTCTCGGAGATGCGACGCTTGCGGTTTCGGAAGCCGAAGTGCGCCTCGCCGAACAGACACTCAGAACGCAAATGTTGGCGGTCATTCAATATTACCTTTCGGCTGGAGCTCAAGGTCTGAACTACATGATGAGCGCGAACCTTCGCCATCTGTGGACGTTCAAATCGGGAACTCTTCCTGCGACTGTCGACCCGCTTGCGCTTCGAGCACGTGTTGCGATGTCGATGGACGAAATCATGACTCTCGAAAAATTCTCTCCGGCGACACGTACGGCGTTTGAGAAAATCGGCGATCACACGACGGCTTGGTTGAAGCTAACTCCGTGGTACGGTGCTGCGCCTCAAGCAGCGCGCACCGAGCGCGAAGATTCGTTTAAACAGGCCGCCATCAGCTCGATGGCATCGGTCGAAGGCGCGGTACTACCGCGTGTTCGCATCCGCCAGATTCAGGGACTCGCGCGATCTTCGACGGCGCCGTTCTTTATGACGACATCGATCGATTACGAGCAGAAAGCACTAGGCTGGCTCGAACTCGTCTTGGTCAAAGGATTGCCGTCGGGTGCGACTTACACCGTCGCTGAACGCGTTGCCGCGGCTCAAACTTTGGCAACGTTCGCAGGAATCGCAGGTAGCACTGCGATCAAGACAGCGGGCCATTCCAAAGTTGAAACAGAAATTGCAAAAGCTGGAAGCGCCGAAGAACGTGAAAGCCTTCGCGCTCTGCTTGCACTGCTTCTCTAATCGCAAATCGTGATATGTTTGAAGCCGAGCTTTAACCGAGCTCGGTTTTTTTTCGCCCCGAATCATCGAAAGGTTCGATTTGAAAATCCGGCTTCACTTCAGCCGAGCTCTCATTACAGCGACCGTCGTATCGATCGGCCTGCACTCGATTCCGGTCGCTTATTTGAAATTGTCGGGCGAGCCACCGACCGTCCGGAAGAACGAAATCGAAGTCGAACTGATCGCGGGTAGCCCGGTGGCTCAATCGGCAAAACCTTCTCAACCAGCCAAACCGAGAAAAACTGCGGCGTCCCCGTCTGTCTCGACCAAAAACCTGAACGCAGATATTTTTAGCGGCAGATTTCTCCGGCACCATTTCGACGTTTTGTCGAACGTGGCTATCGACACTGTGGTGATTTCAGCAAGCGAGCAGATCGACGCCGATCCATTCCCGCAAGATCCAATGACGAATGTGCAGGCTGCTAGTCACGGTTGGTCGAGCGCGGTTCAGTATGGGAATTCGATGGGACTGCAGTTTACTTTGGAGACGTTGAATTTCTTTGAATCGCTGCATGCTAGAATCAATTCGCAACTTATTTATCCCGAAGACTTTTCCAAACAACGCATTACAGGCAGAGTCAGAATTGAGGCCGAACTCAGTCGCGACGGAAAACTCATTCGTTTTACCTCAACGACCGCAGACGATCGCCTTCTGCAAACATACTGCTTCGCTATTCTTTTGCAGATTTTAAGTCAGCCGCTGCCCGAGCGCGCGTGGCTTTCGACCGAGCGAACCCATGTCGCCTTTGATTTCGAATTTTACACAAGAGTGAGAAACAATATTCCGCGCACTTTGCCTCTGGCTATCGAGAAAAACCGACTTTCTTTTGGTCGCGAAAGCGAAATTGATCCTTGGTTAAACGAGCGATTGAACGAAATATTCACGCACTATATTCCACCCATCATTCCGATTCCGGGCGGGTTTTATATCGACATGATTGCGGCTTACGCGTACGTCAACAATTTGATGAACGATGCTCCAACCGAGCGTGAAGCGCGCGGCGAACGTCTTGCAAAATTCCACGAGCTCCTGCGAATGGCGTTGAAGGTGAACGGTTTTGTTCCACAGCCCTCGCCGACACCGCTGCCCGATAGCTAGATAATCGGACCGAGATTACTTTCTTCGGGAGAGTGTCGAATCCGTCGATTCGCTCGGCGTCCGGTAGCCGTTATCCTTCTCGAGTTCTGCGTCCGGAACTTGGATGGCATCGGCAACTTCATTTTCATTATCGGGCATTTTCTTTCGACGACGTTCTGTAGTTTCGCTGGCTGGGAGTGGATCGGAAATTCCGTAATCTTGATACGCGCGGTAACCATGACTCGTCGTCGGCGATCGGTCTTTACTTCCGAGACCGGGTTCTCCTGAATAGGTATGTTTTTTCGACATGGGCGAATTCCTCTCGATGAGTTCTGTTGCTGCACGACAACCGAGCAAGGTGAGTGCCACACGATCTTCCGCTGATTTTAGATGCCGACTCAAAGCCGAGATTCTCATGAGGTTTTTTTCAGAATCAAGCGGGAGTTATGTCACGTTCAAGACTGAGACGTCGGGACCTATGTATTGCTAACAGAGGTTTGGATTTTTGAAAAGGTCGGTATGCACCAAACTGACACGCGCCATTCCTAGACGAAAACCGCGCCTATTCAGTATTTAACTCAATTCTTCCGATAAGTTCACAATGTTTAAGCGGACCTTAATTATTCGCACCGGGCTCTTTGCATTCGCAGCATTCGCTGCCGGGTGCGCTCGTTCGGCTGCACCCGTCGTTGAAGATCTGGTCAAAGTTCGCCCACCTACCTTCAACCAATCACTTAGCGCAACAATTCTCGCACCTTCGATCTCGTACGTCGTTCGTGGTGAATGCGACTCGACAGCATACTCGACCGAGTACATGATCGGCGACGGCGCTTGGACTGAAGTAACATGTACAAATGACGCATTCTCGTTTGCCGCAAAAGTGAATGGCAAGATCAAGGTCAGCGCGCGCTCAAAGGGAAAGTTTTCTTATTCAGATGTCGCCACGGCTAATGTGCGTTTCATCGCACCACCGACGTCAGACACTGTCGTAGCTGTTGCGAGTTCGAAATCTGACTCTACAGATCAGATCGGTTTCGGAACGCAAAACGCGCTCGGATCGACGTTCGAAGGAAATACGGCATCGAGTGGTACCCGCAAAATTCACAGCTATATGCCGAGAGTAGTGTATGAGCAATAATTCAATTTCACGCATATTGAAGTATATCAGTGGCGCTGTGACTGCAGTCGCGCTGTTAAGCACTGGGTTTGTCAGCACGGCCGGCGCAGCAAACGGTGTTCCGGGACTTCTACCATTTCAAGGACGTGTCACTGATGCGTCTGGAAACCCGATCAACTACGCGGTTGAAATTAAATTCCGAATTTATCCAGCTGCCGGCACTTGCTATATATATGAGGAAACTCAAAGCGCCGTTACGCCAAACGCATTTGGCATATTCTCGGTGATGCTTGGTGCGGGCGTCGTCGGAGCTCCGGCGAACTCGTTACTCACGGTCTTCAACAACGACCCGGTCGCTCCGCTGACAGATTCGTGCGCTCAGCCCTTTAATCCAGCTGCAAACGAGTGGCGTCGACTTGAAATGGTTGTCGACGGAACAGCTCTCGCGATGCAAACGATTGGTTCATCTGCTTTCGCGATGAATGCGCAACTGCTGCAAGGTAAAGAAGCGGCAGATTTTATTCAGAGATCGGCAACGATTACTCAAGTCAACATGACGACACTGACCAACGGCAGTGATGCAAGTGCGTTGCACAACCACGATTCTGTCTATGCACGCAAAGATGGAACCGGCGGATTTTCGGGAAATATTTCCACGCCAGGAAACGTTTATGTGACTGGCGCGACAGGCTCCGTCGGTATCGGTACGGCGACTCCCGGTACTGATCTTCATGTTAAAAAAGACAACCCAACAATCCGACTTGAATCGAACAACGGTTCGGGCGGAGCTCCACGACTTGAATTTTTTGGCGGCGGCGGAACTTCACGCGGACGCGTTGAAGCACAAGAAGGCGCCAACGGTCTTCGTTTCTATTCAGGCGCGACACAAGCCATGAATATAGACGCGAGCGGAAACGTAATCTTTAGCGGATCGACTTCGGCGGCGGGCACCGTCGGCATTGGTAAATACACCGCTGCTCAAGAGCCGACTCTGTTGACATCGCTGTCGGCACTTGGTGCTGCGGCGACCGGAACGATGTGGTTTAACTCGACGACTCAACGGGTCCGCGTTTGGAACGGATCTGCGGCGGACACAGTTTCGGTTGCGGGATCTGCAGTTTCTACTGTGACCGGCGGAACCGGAATCACGAACACCGGAACTGCTAGTGATCCGATACTGACTCTCGCGAACACGGCTGTCACAGCTGCTACATATGGATCAGCGACGCAGACTTCAACGTTTACTGTGGATGCGCAAGGCCGATTGACGGCGGCGTCGAGCACTCCTATTGCCATTACTCCCGATCAAATCGTAAGTGGTGTCGGCAAGTACTTTACTTATGCACCAAACGGCGCTGCGTGTTCGGATCAACAGATTTTAAAATGGGATAATACAAATTCGCGTTGGTCGTGTGCTGCGGATACTGGCGGAATTGCAGTCGAAGTGGATCCGACGGTCGCTGCCTACGCGAAAAACGCTCCAGCGGCACGCCTCTCGACGGCAGGAAGTGTTCTTGACCTCGCAGCTTCGGGTGCGACGGCAGGAACATATTCTAAAGTGACAGTCGATACTTATGGTCGCGTGACCGTGGGTGCTGACATTGCTTCAGGTGAAGTAACCACTGCTCTCGGATTTACGCCCTTGAACAAGGCTGGCGACACGATGTCAGGGTTGCTCGTCTTGTCTGCTGACCCTGCAGCGAACCTCGGCGCATCGACTAAACAGTATGTCGACTCTTCGACATCGACTGCGGCTGCCAATTATATTCGTCGAGATGGAACCGCTGCCTTCACTGGAAACCAGTCGATGGGTTCAAACAAAATTACAGCTTTGCAAACGCCAACAGGCGCGAACGATGCTGCCAACAAGAGTTATGTTGATAGCAATCTCGCTGGAAACACACTCGATGTTACTGGTCTCGCCA
Source organism: Bdellovibrionales bacterium (assembly GCA_043720435.1). GTDB lineage: Bacteria > Bdellovibrionota > Bdellovibrionia > Bdellovibrionales > JAMPXM01. Next base: position 2,176 of record JAYSST010000539.1, on the reverse strand, counting down.
ATGGGCAATCGCTTCGTTGGAATACCGCTTTGACGAAGTGGGAACTTTACACGCCGTCGACCGGTTCGGTTACTGGTGTGACCGGTACCGCACCAATCACGATTGGTGGAACTGCTTCGGCCCCCGTAGTTTCGCTTGCAAACACGACTGTCACAGCCGCGACTTACGGATCAGCAACTCAAACTTCGACTTTCACAGTCGATGCGCAGGGTCGATTGACCGCAGCATCGAACACTGCGATCGCGATTGCTCCTGATCAAATCGTAAGCGGAGTCGGCAAGTACTTTACATATGCTCCAAACGGTGCGGCTTGTACGGATCAGCAGATTTTGAAATGGGATAATACAAATTCACGTTGGTCGTGCGCAGCAGATGCTGGCGGAATCGCAGTAGAAACAGATCCGACTGTTGCCGCCTACGCTAAGAGTGCTCCAGCCGCGCGACTCTCGACGGCAGGAAGCGTACTTGACCTCGCAGCTTCGGGTGCAACGGCTGGAACATACTCGAAAGTTACAGTCGATACATACGGTCGCGTAACCGTGGGTGCGAACATCGCATCAGGCGACATAACAACAGCACTTGGATTCACTCCGCAATCAGCGCTTGGTTTTACACCAGTCGACAAAGCTGGCGATACGATGACAGGCGCACTGGTGCTGAACGCCGATCCGGCAGCTGCTCTTGGCGCTTCAACGAAACAGTATGTTGATTCTTCAACGTCGACGGCCGCAGCAAACTACACCCGTAAAGATGGTACCGTTGCTTTCACCGGTCCACAGTCGATGGGTTCGAACAAAATTACGAGCCTCGCGGTACCAACTGTAGGTGGCGATGCTTCGAACAAAACCTATTCTGATGGTTACCTTGGTGGAAATACTTTGGACCTCACCGGACTTGGCAACGGTCAATCCCTTCGTTGGAATCTCGCTTTAACGAAGTGGGAAGTTTATACTCCTGGCGCAGGTTCAGTCACTAGCGTCACGGGCACAGCGCCGGTCACCATTGGTGGAACTGCTTCGGCTCCGGTGGTTTCTCTCGCGGCGTCGGGTGTGACCGCTGGTACATACTCGAAAGTGACCGTGGATGCTCTCGGTCGCGTGACCGTGGGTGCAGACATCGCTTCGGGCGACGTAACGACAGCACTTGGATTTACACCGCAGGCTGCGCTCGGATTTACTCCGGTAAATAAAGCTGGGGATACAATGACAGGACTTCTTGTTCTGTCGGCGAATCCATCGGCGGCACTTGGCGCTTCAACGAAACAATATTCTGACGGAAATATCGGCGGAAGCACTCTCGATCTTACCGGTCTTGGCAACGGTCAATCCCTTCGTTGGAATCTCGCTTTGACAAAGTGGGAAGTCTACACGCCGTCGACGGGTTCGGTGACAGGTGTGGCCGGTACCGCACCAATCACGATTGGTGGAACTGCTTCGGCTCCGGTCGTTTCTCTCGCGAACACGGCGGTAACTGCCGCGACTTATGGTTCGGCAACTCAGACTTCGACGTTCACTGTCGATGCTCAAGGTCGATTGACAGCGGCGTCAAACACGGCGATCGCGATTGCTCCAGATCAAATCGTCAGTGGAGCAGGAAAATACTTTACGTACGCTCCGAACAACGTGGCCTGCTCGGATCAGCAGATCCTGAAGTGGGATAACACAAATTCTCGTTGGTCTTGCGCGGTTGATAATGGCGTCGGAACAGAAACAGATCCGTCGGTCGCTGCGTACGCGAAAAATGCTCCAGCCGCACGTCTCTCGACTGCGGGCAGCGTACTTGATCTCGCAGCTTCGGGCGCGACTGCGGGAACATACTCGAAAGTGACGGTTGATACTTATGGTCGCGTGACCGTGGGTGCGAACATTGCTTCAGGTGATGTAACCACTGCACTCGGATTCACACCAGTAAACATAGCTGGCGACACAATGACCGGCGCTCTCGTGTTGAACGCCGATCCAGCCGCTGCTCTTGGAGCATCGACAAAACAATATGTCGATTCTTCGACATCGACCGCAGCGGCGAACTACACACGTAAAGATGGAACCGTTGCTTTCACTGGCGAACAGTCGATGGGTTCGAACAAGCTCACAACTCTCGCGGCTCCAACCGCGGGCGGCGACGCTGTTAACAAGACTTACGCCGATGGAAAAGTCGGCGGAAGCACGCTTGATCT
>JAYSST010000538.1:0-7742 GCA_043720435.1 Bdellovibrionales bacterium | reverse complement strand
GCTTTAAAGGACTTGAGCACCGCTGGCCTCAAGAAAACCTGCTTCGTGAGGTTTAAATTCTTCACCGCTGGCAATGAATTGATCCAAGAGAAAGTCGGGAGCCTGTCAGCGAAAGACAGCGAAGCCGTAACGAGTGCTATGGGATTGTTTTTGCCGAAGGTGTAGTGGCACATCACGTGAAAAGTGTGCTGCCGCGCAGTCTTCAGAGTCGAACAGCTTGCGTGGAAATCCGTATCCGAGCAGATTGAGCGGCAATGATAAAATCGTCTGCGCCCACGCTACTTCAAAGAAAGCTTGAACCATTCTTCAGTCACCAAACGATGGCTCGGGGAATGAATTATTTCCTCCGCGGTAACGTTCGCGGCGTTCACTTCTTCCCAACCTCCATCATCGCGTCCGTTGTCGGCTCTGAAGTCTATGAAGTATCTCTCGACTGGACATCGATTGACGAGATTGGCGACCTGCACACCGAGTGCGGATGTGTGTTCTTTCAAGAAGGCAATTACTGTAAGCATCTTTGGGCTCTCATCCTTGCATTGGACCGGCGTGGTGATTCAAAAATAATTCCCGTACAAAAAATTTACGATCTTGAAATGATGGGTACGGCAGCGGAATCGGATACGGATACGGAATGGGGCCCCGCCTTAAAGCAGTTACCTCTCGGCAACGGCACGAGTCCTCATCTTACAGTGGTAAAACCAGCCAAACAAAAAGACTGGCGTTCTTCTTTCATGGTAACCGCTTCTAACAAATTGCAGCCGGTCAAAAAATCGGAAGAAGAGCCTTTTTATTTTCTTACGATCACAGAAAGCGCTCAATACGAACATGTGAATCTAACGGTCTTTAACCGAGCTAGTATTCACGACGGTCAGTCGCCACAGCCTCTCAAACTTCCGGAAACTGGGAAACTCGCCTTGGGCGATCCCGCTCTTGAAGCCATACTTCATGCCGTGACACTGTTGTCTAGGGCTCAGCAACAGTCGTCACCATTCAGCTACCGAAACTTCGAACGAAGTGTCAGCTTTTATACCTATACGGTCCTGACCGAGTCGCTACGCCCGATGCTCAAAACGTTGCTCGATACCGGTAAGATCTTCTCAGCACCAAGTGGGGGAGTCGGTTCGGCGTTAGCGTGCGCGAGTCGAAGTCTTGCATCGGCAAAAATCGGAACTCTTGGCCTTATCGTCACGGAAACTGAATCTGGCTTTTCTTTAAGCGGCCAGCTACAAGTCCTACCAGACACAGCCGATGCTCTTGTCGCGCAGGCAAATCCCGAAACGAGCTCAAACTTAGTTTCGGTAGGCGACATCAAACAAATTTCAGAACCAAATCTCTTTCTAGCCGGTCGCTGGCTTGGGTTTATCGATCTCACTGAGTACGAAAAAATTTGGTTTGACGATCTTCGCAGTGGCCCGATCCTCGTTCCGACAGACGATACAGAGCCATTTCTCGAAGCGGTATTGAATCAGCCGCTACAGGTCTCGCTCCCAGAGAAACTAAACTGGAAGCGAGTCAGTCTCTTCCCAAAAGCTGTGATCAATTTAAAAACTGAACGGCAAGACTCGCTCGGCCGACTTCGTTTTGAGCTTAAATTTCAGTACGGACCGCGCTCTGTTTCCTACCTCGACCCGAACAAGTATCTTGCCTCATTTGAAGAACTGACTATCTACGAGCGCGAAAAAGCAAACGAGGACTTAATTTATTCACGTGTCCCGATGGAACTCTTAGAACCAGGGCGTTCGGAAAATGCGGGAGATCTTTTTGTACGCCCGAACAATCTGGCTTCATTCGTCAGAACGGTGTTAGAAGCTGGCATCCCAGTTTTTGTTGATAGCAGAAATGTTCAAGCCGAAACAAATTTCGAGTTTTCAGTGAGCTCGGGGCTCGATTGGTTTGATGTCAATTGTGAGGTCGAATTTAACGGCCGTTGGGTGAAGGTTCCTGCAATCCTCGAGGCGACGGCAAAGGGTGAAGCGTTTGTCCCAACTGGTGACGGGACACTTGGGCTTATTGATCCAAAACTCATGGAACGCATTCAAAGGCTCGGAAAGTTCAGCGAACCCGTAGACGACGGCATGAGGTTCACTCGCTCGCAAGGGTTACTTCTGAACTCCATGCTTGAAAATGAAGAAAAACTTAAAACTGATGCCACGTTTCGAAAACTGAGAGAAAAAATTCGAAGCTTTTCCGGTATCAAATCAGTGAAGCCGCCAGTCACCTTCACCGGCAAGCTTCGTAAATATCAGACCGAGGGCTTAGCGTGGCTCGAATTCTTAGAGTCCTTCGGGCTTGGCGGAATACTCGCTGATGACATGGGGCTTGGTAAAACGGTCCAATGTTTAGCGTTTCTAGAAAGTCGTCGAATAAGGCGTAAGGGACGAGGATCCCCGAATCTCTTGTTGGCTCCAAAATCTCTTTTACCGAACTGGCAGACTGAGGCCGGTCGGTTTGTCCCGGGAATGAAGGTTCTGATTCACGCAGGGCTTGAACGAGAAGACACGGCCTCTGACTTCCGAAACTATGACCTCGTCGTCTCGACTTACCACACGATGGTGCGAGATTTCGATCTTATGAAGCGAGTGGATTGGAACAGCGTGATCCTTGACGAAGCACAGAACATAAAAAACCCTCAGTCGCTAATGTCCAAAGCCGTTAAACAGCTGCCAGCAAAGTTCCGACTCGCGATGACCGGAACACCGATTGAAAATTCAATTCAGGATCTTTTTTCCATTTCCGATTTTGTGAATCCTGGCTTTCTCTTTGGTTCAAAACGGGTCGCAGGTAATCATTCGACGGTGACCGACGATGTCCAGTCGCTCCTTTCAAAGGCCTTTAAGCCGGTCATTCTTCGTCGAACGAAAAATCAGGTGTTAAAGGATTTGCCAGAAAAGATCGAACAGACGGTCACGGTTGAACTCGAACCAAAACAGCTCAAAGTTTACAATGAACTTAAGCGATTCTATCAAAGTCAGCTTCTTAAAACCGTACAGGAACGCGGAGTGAAGAAGTCGCAAATTCAAATTCTTGCAGCGCTAACACGCCTTAGGCAGGCCGCTCTTCACCCGGGGCTCATCAGTGATTCTCACCGAAAGACAAAGAGCGCCAAATTTGAAGCGCTCTTTGAGATTCTGAATGACGTAATTGCCGAGGGGCACCGGGTTCTGATTTTTTCTCAGTTCACGAGCCTTCTTGCTCTCCTCAAAATAGAACTTCAAAGCCGGAAAATTCAGTACAGCTATCTCGACGGGCAGACGACCAAACGTCAGGATGTGATCGACAGCTTCAAGGCTTCTTCCAATCCCGTTTTCCTGATGAGCTTGAAGGCTGGCGGCGTCGGATTAAATTTAGTTGAGGCCAACTACGTGTTCCTGCTCGACCCGTGGTGGAATCCAGCCACCGAAGCGCAAGCTATCGACCGTGCCCACCGGCTTGGCCAGAAAAGAGCCGTCAATGCCTACCGCTTTATCGCAAAAGACACGGTCGAAGAAAAAATCCTGCAACTTCAAAAACAAAAAAAAGAGATCTCTGATGAGATCCTAACCGGTAAATCAAACCTGATCCGTAGCTTAACGGCTCAAGATTTTGAACTCCTCCTGAGTTAGCGTTTTGCCTTATTGAAAGCGTTTCAGAACACTGGTTGTCTTAAGTTATAACTCATGTTATAACTTAAGACTGGAGGTGTCTTTGTCGACGCTCAAAATTAGAAAAGTCGGAAACTCACTTGGAGTGATCTTCTCGAAAGAGATTCAAGACACCTTAAAAATTGCGGAAGGTGATGTCATCGACGTCACCTCTCTTGGTGGCAACAAAGTGGTCCTAGACGCTCATTTGCCGCATCACAGCCTTTGGGCCTTCTCAGATGTCGGTCTGTCTACTGAAGATCACCAGTGGCTGGATAGCGACCTTGAGGAGGGTGATGAATCTCCAAAATGGTGAGATCTGGAAAGTGAAGCTCTATCCCGTGCGCGGAAGCGAACAAGACGGGATTAGGCCGTGTCTGATCGTAAGCCCAAACTCCATGAATTCAGCACTGAAGACTATCATTGTAGTGCCGCTCACGACTTCGTTTAAAGACTGGCCAACGAGAGTCGAGCTCATTGTCAGCAAAACGCCGAGCCAAGCCTGCATCGAGCATATCAGGTCAGTCTCAAAAGAACGTTTTAGCGAAAAGCTTGGAACCGCTTCGGAAGTCGAAATGGCGGCTATTCGAAAACATCTGAATGCGGTGTTTTCGGCTTAAACCAGTTTTTAAACCTGCCGCTTCGACCCTAAAACGCTCGCGTTTAACGAGCGTTTCGAGACAGCGGCTGCCACGATGATCAGGATTTTTGGCCCGAGGTTCCTGAACGAGCCGAAACTTCTTTACCGCCCTCAGCTTCCTTGCTGTCGAATGAGGTCAAACTTACCGTTTGGTTGCATTTGAAGCCGCTCGCGCGGCCGGCGCCGGGTTACTAGGTTGAGATAGATCCACAAGGAAAGCTTTCTCCTCACCAGTGTTAACTTCGACCATCTTTTTTAAAATATCCGTATCGCTCAAATTGCCGGTTTTATATTTGTCATACATTTCCGAGTACGGATTTTTACAGTCCAGACCTTTGATCCCACCCATGCTGAGTTCGACCTTCGCACATTCATACGGCAAGAATGATTTCACATTGTCAGCAAGCGCAATGTCCTTCCCGACCAACACGTAAAGAGATTGAGGCTCATAAGTAAACTTCCGGCTTGTTTGGACGGACGCTCGGTCCGTTCGCTCGCGGCTTTCGGCGCCTGATTTTCCCAGAGTTTCGTCCAGTCGGGGTGGTCAACTTTCTGTCTCGAATGCCCGATTATAAAAGACATGATTTCTCGCCCTTTTCTATTCCAGTTCGCCGTGGTTTTGGCTTTCGCAGTTGCGTCGCGAGCCGCGCAACCGCCATGCATGGATGGATTTGCACTAATCGGGAACCAGTTTGAACTAAGTCCAGCACCTCCGCTTGGGCCGAAAAAAATTGGTGTGTCGGCTGCGGAGGCTGAGCAAATTCGAAAAGCGGCCGATTCGTTCTATACCTCCGCACGAAATTTTGTCCACTCCTACGGAAATCCATTCGTCGATTTAGTCAGTGAAAGAATTCCAGAATCGGGTAATGTAACCATCGTGATCGCGATGGGTGGCGCAGAGCACTTAGGGACTTTGCTTGAGCGCGCGCTCCCGAAACTTCATCCCGGCGTGCATCTCAAATTTCGTTACGTGGATCTCTCGACGAAGCGGTTACAGTTTTGGGAAGCGCGTCGAAATCCGAATCCTGGGGGAAGCACTTTCGGCCCAGGTTCAATTCGCCTCTCGGGATTGGGGCCGGTTCCGGCAGGGTACGAAATCAACGGCGGAAATTCGTCCGACGCCTTCGCCATCGCGAAACATTTGGCAGAACACGAGGTGTTGTCTTCGCCAACAGTTCTTGTGATCGACACCGGTTTCAACGGCTCGACTGTCGAAGCGGTTGCGCACGTTTCACGTAACGAAGTTTTTCCTTCGCATGTGGAAGGCGTTCTTGTTCAAAAATCTGAAGCTTCAGAAAACACGACGCCGATATTCGGGCTCAACAATTTTATGCAACCAAGGCCCGGTGACTTAGAAGGAACTTTCGCTAAGCTCGCGGTCTCTCTAGATCACAATAACCTCGAAGGCGTTCAGCTGCCGCATACGCTCAATGCTTTTCAGCGAAGCGGATCGATCTCAGCTTCGAAACCTGAAGAGCTTGCAAACTACAAAGCGACTTTGCAAGGGATTGAAGATGGTCTCGCAAGACCAACCGCGCCTTACGTGCGACGAACTGAAACTGTTCAGCCTGGCAAACTGATTCCGGCGGCTCCCCGCAGTGTTTTCAGAGATCCACCTCCGAAGTGCTATCTCGCGCTTCTCGATGTCACGAAGCCGGTGCCGGAGCGCCAAAAGGCGATGACCGAATTGCAGACCTGGGTTCGTGAATCACTAGAACAGAACGGTGGAGTCGCGGCCGAGAGATTTTTTGACGATGTGATCGCAAGCACTGACCGATTTGGCGAGGCGTTCGGGTCGCAACTGAAGATTCTGAACTTTCCGGATTTCAAAAAAATCGTGGCTCAGCGCGATCAGAGCCATTCGGTCGATTCGGTATTGCGTTTCGAAGATCTTTTAGGAGTGCACCCACGAGTTCTGACGAAGAAAGAACGGCTCGAGTCCGAAGAGTCGCGCATCATCGGACGCGTGCTAAGTGCGAACGGCAATTCCGGCCCGCTTCACGGTGCGCGAAATATCGATGAATATTTAAAGCACCGTCATTCGAATGCGGCGCTCGAATTTGTTCGGCGGCGGGGTTTGTTTGAACCGAGCTTCAATCGGCCGCTTAAGTCGGCCAAATCAGCACAGTTCGAAGTGACCGACTACATTTCGAGAATTCGTCGTGGCGGCCCGGCAAAGCTAGAAAAGATTTGGCGGGGTGTCGGGCTCGAGCGTGAATTCAAGCGGCGGTTCCCAGATCCCGCGACGTTTTGGAATTCAAACGAAAGCTTTCTTGAGATATATCGGGAGCTCGAGCGTAGTCGGCTTCCGCCAATTTAGTTCCAACAAGGCGTTCTAAAAAAACCGCGGCGCAGCGGAAAATCCAGGTGAATATTCGCGCCGCTTTGCACGAGGTGAACACCCGTCTGGGCATCCGGGTCGTAATCGATCGAGTCAGGGTCAACTCCGTGGCGTTGAAGGAAACGCGCCACGCGCTCACGATCAAACGTCGCGTCACGCTCGACGCCCTCGACCGCCGCCCCCTCGAGACCTCGACCGAGATCACCCATATCTGGATCCCCAAGCATGTCGGGTTTCAACGCGACAGCACGGCTGATTGCGTAGAGTCGATACGCATTCCCGGAAACATACTCGAGTTCCTCGCGCGAGCTGAGAACCGAGGCTGTTGCTTTCGCGGCCTGTGCGTAAAACAGCGCTTGTGTAAAAATCTAGCGTCGCCGTGCGCGATGGCCTCTTTCGCCGATTGAACAAGTTCGCGCACGGCCTTGTTCTTCAGCGTAAATGCGATCGGCAACGTAATGACACCCTGGCAGCCTCCGGTACGCGCCGCCTGAGCCTTTTAGTCGCTCGTATCGTCGGCCCAACCGCACCCCTTGGCCTGCTTTTAGCGAGCCCGCGCGGACCGGCCATTTGGAAACGCCGGGAATACGACACCCCCTCGAATCTTGAGAAACGTGAATTCAATCATTCCATCGACTTAAATCGGGTCAGCCCGGTGCGGGCGTACTGACTTGGAACCGGGCACCCGGTCTGCGCGCACCGGCCCTAAAATCCACGCTTGAAATGGCTCCTGGCTCCGTTCGGTTTGAGTTTTTCAGTCCGGGCCATAGGTACTTTCCAGCGCTTCGCCTATGCCCTCGTGACTACGTTGAAAGTATTTTGGGCCGCCGTGCTTGTGCACTTTTCAACGCCGGCAAATGCGTCTTTGCTCTCTCGAAAAGGTACGAGCTCCGACACCAAAAAGGAAAACGTCTCTGGCCCAAATGCTCTTTTGCCAAAGCCCGCTTTGCTCCGTCACACGAATGGAAACGCACAAACGACGCGGGCCAAAGGCGAACGCAGCTTGTTTCAAAGCGCAATTCAACAATGCCGAACGCTTCACCTGCGACCCGTGCTTTCTTGTTTCCTTTCCCCCTATCCCATCCCCCTTCCTTCCTTCCTTAATTCCTTCTCTCTCTCTCTCTCTCTCTCTCTCTCTCTC
>JAYSST010000537.1:0-1241 GCA_043720435.1 Bdellovibrionales bacterium | reverse complement strand
ATGCCGCCTTTTTTACCGCCGCCGAACATTCCGCCCATGCCCATCTTCATCATTTGCGACATGGCCTTCTGCGATTGCTCGAAACTCTTGATGAACTTGTTCACTTCAGACACCTGAGTGCCCGAACCTTTGGCAATCCGCAAGCGCCGCGAGCCGTTCAAGATGCGGTGGTCAGCGCGCTCGGCTCGAGTCATCGAGTGAATGATAGCTTCGATACGTTTCATCTCATCGTCGGGCTTACCCTGTTCTTTGATTTGCTTCATCGCTTGCCCCATTCCCGGGAGCATTCCGAGGATGCCTTCTAGGCCACCCATCTTTTTCATCATTTGCATTTGAGCTAAAAAATCTTCGACGGTGAAAGTCTGCTTTGCGATTTTTTTCGCCGAGGCCATCGCCGTTTTTTCGTCGACGAGTTCCTGCGCTTTTTCAACGAGCGACAAGACGTCTCCCATATCGAGAATTCGCGATGCGAGCCGGTCTGGATGGAATATTTCGAGAGCGTCGGTTTTTTCTCCGACGCCTAGGAATTTTACGGGAATTCCCGTCGCTTCACGAATCGAAAGCGCAGCGCCACCGCGCGCGTCTCCGTCGACTTTCGTAAGCACCAGGCCCGTCAGACCTAGCTTCGCGTGAAAGCCCTCAGCAACCGCAACGGACTGCTGTCCCAGCATGGCGTCTGCGACTAAAAGAATCTCGCGCACACCCGATGTCGCGTCGACGAGGCCACGCAAACGGCCCAGTTCGTCCATCAGCTGATCGTCAATTTGCGAGCGTCCCGCAGTATCGAGGATCAAAACTTCGATCATGTTCTCGCGAGCCCATGCATAGGCTTTTTCTAAAATCTGCTCTGGCTTATCGGTCACTACTGAAGGGAATACCGGAACACTGAGGCTATTCCCCAAGGTTTTCAGCTGTTCGATCGCGGCTGGACGATAGACATCCGCCGGAACAAGCCCAGGTTTTTTCTTATATTTTTGGCGGATGAACAGTGCGAGTTTCGCCGACGTCGTTGTTTTACCGGCACCTTGCAGACCGACCATCATAATCACGGCAGGGCGCCCGTCGGACGACTTTAAATCGAGTTCGACGGCTTCACCACCGAGCACGCCTACAAGCTCGTCATGCACAATCTTAACGAAGTGCTGCCCAGGAGAAACGCCGCTTAGAACTTCAGCACCGAGAGCTTTTTCGCGAACGTTATCGATGAATTTTTTAACGACCTTAAAGTTAACGTCAGCTTC
>JAYSST010000536.1:0-3031 GCA_043720435.1 Bdellovibrionales bacterium | reverse complement strand
CCTTCGTGCGGTCCCGGGTGACTTTCTGGATGATATTGAACTGCGAAGCACGATCGATCGGCACACTCGAAGCCGGCGACCGAACCGTCGTTGAGATTGGTGTGCGTCACCTTCGCATCTTTCGGAAGTGTTGCCGCATCAACCGAGTACCCGTGATTCTGCGATGTCACGTAGACAGACTTCAACAAATCGTCTCGGACTGGATGGTTGCTGCCGCGGTGACCAAACTTTAATTTGTACGTCTTCGCTCCAAGAGCGAGTGCGAGAATTTGGTTTCCCATGCAGATGCCAAAGATCGGCTTCCACCCGACCAAATCGCGAACCGTTTCGACCGCGACTTTCACGTCCGCAGGATCACCTGGCCCGTTGGTCAGCATAATTCCGTCGGGATTCCATTTTCGTACTTCGGAGGCTGAAGCTCGCGAGGGAAAGATCGCGAGTTCGGAAGCGCGCGCTCCAAGTTCGCGAAGCGTATTTTCTTTTGAACCGTAATCCATGATCGCGATGCGCGGTCCACCGACGTTTGAACCCTTGCGAATCTCGACTTCTTTGCGCGAAACCGCGTGAACCCAATCAAGGTCGCCTTTTTTCTTCGCATCGATCAGTACTTTCGCTGCGTCGCGGGCGGCAGATTCATTTTCCGCTTTGACGATAGCACCCCATGGCGTTCCACCTTCGCGCAATCGGAGCACGATCTCCCGAGTGTCGAGATCTGTGAGAACAGGTATACCGGCTGCATCAAGTTGCTTCAGCCATGCAGAGTCGCGCTCGGATTCTTGAATTTCGAGACTAATGAATCCGTCGAACCACATCTGTTTCGATTCCCAGCAACTGCGATTGACGCTGTAGTTGCCTTGCATCGGTGCAGACATAACCATGATTTGTCCATAGTACGAAGGGTCGGTGGCAATCTCTTCGTAGCCAGAGTGCGAGGTGTTGAACACGACTTCACCCGCGCGAGGATTTCCTCCGCGAAAAATGCCCTCAAACGTTTCACCAGATTCGAGTACTAAGAAACCGCGACCCATTTATCGAACCTTTCCAAAGATCACCGAAATCATCGGCCTAAAATCATGGCCAGCAAGGCCGCACGAATTAAGACACCGTTCGTCACTTGTCGCAGCACTCGGCTTCGGTCGTCGTGAACGACCTCGGCCGCAAACTCGACACCGTGATTAATTGGACCGGGGTGAAGAATGATCGCATCTTTGCGCAAGAGCTTGAGGCGTTCGTTCGTCAGACCGTACCGCGCATGATAATCGCCCATTGATTTTAAATCGAGATCTTTAGCCTCGTGCCGTTCCAATTGAATTCTTAACCCCATGCAGGCGTCCGCCCAAGGCAGAGCCTCATCGAGATTGTCAAACTGTTGAATACCGAATTCCAAAGAAACGCTCTCGTCTCCTAGAGGCGGCAACATCGATTCGGGCCCGAAGACGCCAATCTTGGCACCAAGCTTTGAGAGTACGTCGAAATTCGAGCGCGCGACCCGACTGTGAAGCACATCACCGAAGATCAAAACGCGTTTACCCGCAAGCGAACCCCACTCTTGGCGTAGCGTATAGGCATCTAACAATCCTTGGGTCGGATGTGCCAGCGTGCCGCTGCCTGCGTTCAAGACTGGAAGCGTAAGTGTCGGCAAGAGACTGTCCAACTCGCGCGAAGTTCCGTAACGGACGACGAGAATATCTGGCTTCATCGCGACGAAGTTCAAAACAGTGTCGGTCATCGTCTCACCTTTCGACAAAGACGATGCGCCAGTGGAGAGTTCCATCGTCAGCACCTGAAGACCGAGTCGATACGATGCAATTTGAAAACTCATGCGCGTGCGCGTGCTTGGCTCGAAGAAGAGGCAGCAGACGACAGGTGTCGGTGAAATAGGAGTGCCTTCGAGATTCGCGCGGAAACCCGAAAGCGAATCCGCCTTCAAAAAGATTTCCTCGATTTCTTTGCGGGAGAGGACTCGGGTATCGAGAAGGGATCGACCCAGTAAAGGCATTGGGCTGAATCGTAATTGCACGTCACAAATTCGGTCAAGAACCGCTGGGAAAAGCGGGCGAAAACTTCACTATGTAAGCGTTTACTCGATGCCTTTAAACAACCGCGCCAAACGCGACTGTTCTAAGAGATCCGTCGGCAGTGCCGAGGTGACGCCGCTCATCGGGACCGAAAATGCCACGAACGATGCGCGGGCAGTAATAAGGGTGGTCGGCAGCGGTCCCCATTGTCGAGAATCTGCGCTTTGGGACCGAAAATCGCCCATCAAGAACACCTGCCCAGGAGGTACGATCAAAGGCGCTAAAAAATCGACCTCTTCCGACGTTCGTCGCTTCATGACCCGATGAGTCGAGGCGCCCGACGTCTCGGACGCCACTTCCCAATCGCCCGCGGTCGAAACCGGCGTTGCTGTTACGACATCATTTACACTCAGCAGACCGTCTCTGATCTCAATACGATCACCGGCTACACCCACAACACGCTTTACAAAAAGCGTCTCGTCGTCGGGCAAGTGAAAGACAACGACTTCGCCGCGAACTGGATCCCGAGTGCCGATTTTTTCTTTCGAGAAGGGAATTTGAACTCCGTACGAATTTTTCCAAGCAACTATGAAATCACCGGGGATAAGTGTCGGCGCCATCGAGTCAGACGGAATTCGATAAACTGAAATAATAAAAACGCGCAGCACGACAGCGACAATCAGAGCAGCAACAATCGCTTCGACGAATTCTTTTACAAAAAGGCGCCGCAGCATTTTGTAACGACCTTCGTGTGCCCGGCTCCGCGACTTGCGACGTTCAATAAAAGGTCCCGGAGAATTCACTTCAGACCTCCATCGAGCAATTTAAACATTCGCTCGAAACGGAGCGAAGAGGGGTCACAAAGTCGTGCTAAACCCGGAACAGATTTTTCGCAGCTTAGCCACACGCCGAGCGCCTGACCCAACAACTCTGTGTTTGGAAGCGGCCCCCAAACTCGACTGTCTGCCGACTGGTGCCGGTTATCTCCGAACATCACGAGGTGATCTTCGGGA
>JAYSST010000535.1:0-3039 GCA_043720435.1 Bdellovibrionales bacterium | reverse complement strand
GCCGGGAAATTTCTCGGCGTACGGAGCTGAACCTTTATGATAGCTACAGGTATGGCGAAGTCGAAGTCTAAATCCGTCTACATCTGCCAATCATGCGGAGCGCAAAGTACGCGTTGGGAAGGGCGCTGCCCGTCTTGCAGCGAGTGGAACACTTTCGTCGAGGAACGCGTTCAACCCGAAGCGCCGACGCGCGGACTTTCGAGTTCAAACGCTGGTGCCAAAGAAAGAGGCTGGGAAACCGGTTCGCCAGCTCGCGACGCTGTTTCCGGTTCCATTAGACTCGGAGACGTTGCAGGAACTCGCGCGAGTCGTACGGCTTATATGATCGGTGGTTCCAGCGGAGCACGACTCGAGACTGGGTATGCGGAACTCGATCGGGTTTTGGGCGGTGGTCTCGTACGCGGTTCCTTCGTTCTCGTCGGCGGAGATCCTGGCATTGGTAAATCAACATTGCTGTTACAAATGGCCGGCGGTCTGGCTAGCCGAAATGCTCGCGTGCTTTATGTTTCAGGCGAAGAATCGATCGATCAAACTGGACTCCGCGCAGAGAGATTGGGACTGCTCGACGGACCGGCTGCGCAGCTCGTAACTTTGTCTGCTGAAAGTCAGCTCGAGGTCATTCGTGAAATGGCATTGAGCGAAAAACCAGATGTGCTGGTCGTCGACTCGATACAAACTGTGTTCTTGTCTGATCTGACATCGGCACCCGGTTCCGTCGCGCAAGTTCGAGAGTGCGCAGCGAGTTTGATGAATCTTGCAAAGAGCCACGGAATTTCCGTTTTCGTCATCGGGCATGTGACAAAAGAAGGTCAGATTGCCGGGCCGAAAGTGCTTGAGCACATGGTCGATACGGTCTTGAGCTTCGAAGGCGACAAGACGCATGCGTTTCGACTCCTTCGCGCATTGAAGAATCGGTTCGGTGCAACTCATGAACTCGGTGTATTCGCGATGGATTCACGAGGTCTCGTCGAAGTCGAAAATCCGAGCGAGCTTTTCCTCGAAGAGCGCGGCGATAAACTCATCGGTTCCGCCGTTTACTGTTCGATGGAAGGTAGCCGTCCGCTATTGTGCGAAGTACAAGCACTGACGATTGCAACCAACATGGCGATGCCTCGCAGAACATCGATCGGCTTTGATACCAACCGCGTGCACTTGCTCGCGGCTGTTTTGAATCGTCATTTGGGGCTCAAGCTTGCTCAGAGCGATTTATTTATCAACGTCGTCGGCGGATTACGGCTCGACGAACCCGCAGCCGACTTCGCTGTAGCGGCGGCGCTTGTTTCGAGCGAAACCGGAAACGAACTCGATGCAAAAACTTGCTTCTTCGGCGAACTCGGATTGACTGGCGAAGCACGCGCGGTGCCCTTCGCCGAGAGCCGCTTGCGCGAAGCTAAAAAGCTCGGCTTCGAACGATTTGTCGTCCCGTTTAGCAATAAAAAGCAGCTTACTCCGCTAGGGAAAGAAGCTTTAAAGGGTGTTATGTTTGTAAAAAACGTGTCGGACCTCGCTGAGGCCGCGATAGGTTCAATGCGCCCTGCAGGTCCGAAAATAAAAAAGCCAACAGCAGCCGACTTCAACTTTGACGTTTAGAGGATAGAGTCGCTCTACTTCGCAACCGCACTTTCTTTTTTTAAGGTGCAGCCGCTAGCGAGCGGTGACGCGACACCGGCGCCGGCAGGGTTTACGCATCAAAACTTCTCCCGAAAACAAGTTTTTCGAGAATTTCGTCACTCCAGCCGGCGGTCTTCATGTGGCGTCTTATACTTTTTTTCGGAAGAGTTACGTTGGATCGAATAAGATTTAGACCAATCTTTCGGATCGCGGACATATTTCTCGAAAGGCGCTTAGCTCTTGCCAGCCAATCGTCTTCGGCAAAGGCAACATCTAAAATCCAGTGCAGACCATTTTCAATGCCCCAGTGCTTTCTTACTTCTCGCAAGGCTGTTTCAGGCGTCATTTTCTTACTCGATAAATAGTAGGCCGTCTCATCCGTGGTGCGCATAATTTTTGTTTTACTGCCGTCCTGATTTCCACTCCGGGCGTGTTTTATTTCGCCGGTCTTCTCGTTTTTCGTTTGATGGAACGGCCTCTTGTCTTCAAAAGTTCTCTTCCTCCTAATTCGAATCAGCGTTTTTACATCCGGCCATTGCTCAAAAAAATTCGGCGCAAGATTTTTATCCGTCGCATAAAGGACACTTGCCTCTCTCTTTTCCCACCGGCCGTGGCCAGTTTCTTTTGTCTCTGCGCGCTTTAGTCTTCGTGACTCTTCAAACCTCTCTGACACTATCGCATAGTAAGAAGGTCGATTGCCCTTGAGCGCAACCAAGTAGTGTCCCTTCTTTTGACGAATCTTCTTGGCAATCGCGTGAGTCGCAAACTGCGCGTCGGCTAAAACCAGCGTGTCTTTAATATCAAGCTGATCGAGAATCTCTAGCGCCGCTGTCGACTCGCCACCCGCACCATTTGATTCGATCTGCGCTAAACACAGCCCATACTCGTGCAAGTAAACATTCACGACATGCAGAGACGATCTTCCACCGATACCACCGTGCGTAGTACCCGCAATACTTTTTCCATCAAGACTTAAGGACTTAAATTTGCGTTCCCCCAGAATCGCTTGAACCCAATCCAAAAAGGATTTTTCCAACTGATTGGGATCTATAATCGAAAGCACCCGCCGAAATGTATCGTGACTTGGAATGCCGTTAGAAAGTTTTAAATATTTCCGCAACCACTGCTCTTTTGAATATCCAAAATCCTCAAAATCCGTACACGTTTGGGCGCCGCAAAGAACCGCGCAAATCGTGATGACTAGCACGTCGATTAGAAGATGATCGCATCTTGCGCCTACCCTCGGATCAGGAATCTGGGAAAAATAATAAACTAAACTCGCAACCTCATTATCTTTAACAACTCTCGCCACGTCCCTGCGGCTCCTTTTGAATTCAATGTTTAAATGTTGAATTCATTTTGGCCGAGAAATGGTAAGAATGTAAAATAACAGGTGAATTAGATGCGTAAACCCTGCCGGCGCCGGTG
>JAYSST010000534.1:0-24205 GCA_043720435.1 Bdellovibrionales bacterium | reverse complement strand
ATTCGACCTGAAAGAGCTTATTTCCAGGCTTTGTCATGAGCGACTGTCTTTTTGGATTTTGCTTCGCGCTTCATCGCCATTTCTGAAAGAACCAGATCTTCATGTTTTTCAAGTGCGTCTTCGATAAGTTCCTTGGCGACAACCGACATCGATTTGTCTTCTTGCTTCGATAGTTTTTCGACCATTTCGTAGAGCTCGACATCGAGAACAACATTGAGTCTTGGGTTTTTTGTTGGCATCGGCACCTCAAAACACAGTGTATCACTAGTGATGAACCTTTACAAGCCCAAATATTTCGGCAGGGGTTCGTGTACTTTCCACCTGGTGATTGTTAAGTGGCTGAAAAGACTGCCTTCATCGAATTGGCGGAGAGAACCCGAAAGTAGGCGAACACCGTGGCGTGCTTGTGTTCGAGCTAGAAGCGTATCCCGAACCAAAAGTGTTGGCCCAGTTAGATCTTCAACGACTTTTCACCGAGGGCGATACGATCGAAATGGTGGCGCGGAGAACCGGACTTAGTTGGAGCACCGTGCAAGCGAAATTGAAGCCCGCGCGGTATTGGGACCCGCTTAAGAAAAAATTCGTACGGCTCAAGCCGCCAAAGATCTAATGACGGCCGAGATTGTAGAGAGTTCGGGGTTGAACTCTTTGTTCGGGTCCATCAAGTCGTAGAGGGTCCGTCGGCCGATTCCGGTTTTCTTTGCGAAACCGGCTTTGTTGACCGTCATCAAGTGTGCGGTCAGCACCTCGCGAAACGATTCGATGTCGCCACTTCGGATGCAGTCGAACAGGGTCTCAATCACAAGCTCTGCGTTCTTGAGTTCTTTACTTGTGAAGGGTACGTGAGCCTTCAAGTACTTCGTCTCTGATTTTTTTTGCTTTTTTGATGTCGCGGCTTTGGCCATTTTTGTTTCCTCCGCAGAGAGCAACGACGACCGCTGCTCCCCACATAAATGTGTAGACTCGAATTCCGTTTAACCACTTCAGCTCGATGAGTCCTTCAAAGCGCTTGTGATTGCCAAAAAGGCCGATTGAAATCAGATCAAGCCGCGCTTTTATGACGGTTCGAATCTTGGGTGGTTGATCTTCGAGCCAATGTTCAAACTCGTCTGTTTTAAGAACTTCGAGCACTTTGCTCATTCATCGAGTGTGCGGCATACCGCGCACAATGTCAATGGACGGTTCTTGAAAGTTGCATCCGGAATCGAATCGGTAGCACCTTAAGGCGCCTGGCCGTTTCAATTGGAGTGATTGAGGCCCAAAACTAGCTGGATTCACGACCGCTCCCGCTCAATCGGCATAAAATGAAGTTGAATCGAGCCATTGAGTATATGCCGACCAAAAGTCAGGGCAATTTCTTCTCGCGAGTACATCTTCTCGATGTTTCAGAACGACATCGCAATTTGATTTTATTTGCGCGTCGGTGCAGGATCCTTGGACGATTCCTCTTTGGTCCCAAAGTCTTTGTATTCTGCGAGACCTCGAGTGGCGATCTGTCGCGCTTCTGAATCAGCTTTGGGTTCCAGAAAGACACGAGACAACTCGGCTCTCAACCCTCTCAATTGATCGAGGGTCCAAGTCGTTTTTCCAGTTCTGGCTTCGCAAAGTTCTTCAAAACCTTTGACGTCCTTAGCGTCGATGATGCCCTGCGATTTACGTAAAATCTCAGACGGTTTATCCGTGGAATAGCGGTTGGTTAATGGAAAGGTAAGCGCCTGCGCTCTATCTGCTGAATAGAGAAGGGAGACAAGAGACTCTGCGATTTTCTTTTGTACGCTCGGGCTCTGATTCGAGAGACTGTCGACCAATTGTTTTAACAGTGGAACGCCTTCAGGAACGCGCCCGCTATAGTCAAATACCTCGAGCGCAGCTACCTGAACGTCAGGATTACGATCAGTTGAAGCAGTTTGGATAAGACGAAATCTTTTTTCGATTGTACTCGGTATTGCTGTCCAAATGTTCGAGGACAAATCTTTGAGGACTTTGATTTTCTGCTCGGAGTCTGTACCTTTAAGGATTCTTTCTGCGAGAGCGAGATCGACAGGTGTTAGGTCTCGATCTGTCTGACCAGGAGCTTCGGGCGCTTTTCCTGTCCAAACGTCCTTCCGCAAAGCTTTGTAATCGGATTCTAATTTTCCGACTTTCGAGGGCGGATAAAATTTCGCCAAGCGTGTCGGCATGCCTTCTCCAAGAATAAGCTCTGCTGACTCTTTACCGTTTGGACAAAAAATCAATTGGGCCAAGTTCGATTTCGCATGCTGTTTGAGTATTATACAGTCTTTCGCCAGACCCTTGAGAGGTGAGTTTTGTTTTTCCGCTTCGGTCATTATCATCGATGGATCAAATTTGACCGTATATGAATCGCACTTCGAACCTTTTGGGTGAGTGAGCAGAACAGAACCATTGTCCGTTGCTATCGTACCGATGCTGTCAGCGAAACTGTTACCCTGCTGAACGGCGCCAGCGAAAACGGCTTGCATGTTAAGTGCGGTACGCGGAGCAGCTGCCGAGGTTTCAGCGGCGAAACTTAAAATGATCGCGAAATAGACTGTCGATCTCACTCAAACCTCCGGAATTTTATATGACAATTTAATGTTCTCAGTGTCTCGGCCGGTTGTCGACGCGACGTTTGCCCAAAATCAAGTTCTGGACTCGATGGAAACAAACGCGCTGCGCTTGATCGTGGGTACCGCGGCAATTGGCTTTTCGTTTTCACGAGCAAGATCGCGTGGGGAATCGAGACTGTAGTGAAGATCGCATTCTTCGCAGCGCTCGCCGCATCGGCCGTGTACATCGTGGTGAAAGCCATCGAGCTCTACGAATCGATCAAGCAAGAGGACGACGAAGAGTCTGTGAGGAAAAATAACGAGACAGTCGCCGAGCGCAACCGCGCCGCTTGGGCCATGGAGTTACAAAAGCAGAACGCCAATTCAATCGAAGAGGTGCGGCGTGAAAAGCTCAGAGCGCGCGAGCACGAAGAGCATTTTAAACAGCTTGAGGCGAAGCGCACAGGTCCACGAAGCGAAGACGATGCGATTGAAAAAGCTCTTTCGGGAATGAAATTCGGAGGTCTTGAATGATCAGGATTTCAGACTCCAACAAACCGGGCACCTGGAGAAAAAGAAGCAGGTCGTCGTACCTGACGGATTGTTTCCCGTGCTCATCAAAGAACGAGCCGAGGTCTTTGCGCTTGAGGTCGAACTGAACTTCAAAAACCGGCTGCGTTACCAGGAGCTTTTTAAAAGGTACCTTAAAATGGATGGCCTCTATGCGATTTGGTACGTGGTGCCGAGTAAATCAATGGGCGATCGGCTTCTCCAAGAGTGGGAAGCGTTTTTCGAAAAGTTTCGCGGCCAGTACCGTCGCAAAATTCTTTGCTACACGGAACTTGATCTCATTCTCGCGGACCCCAGGAATGCACTGATCCATGACCATCAAGGCGAAGTGAAAATCTGCGACTGGTGGCGACTGCCGGTGGTGAACGACTCTAAGAAAATCGTCGATCACGGTCACGATCAGCCGGTGATCGGTGAGAACAGCAAAAAAACTGAGGCCGCTTAGTGAAGTTAACCCATGAGAACTTCAAAACAAAGAGTCCATCGCCTCCACCCCCACTGACTCGAGTCAGTGGGGGTGGAGGCGATGGAGATGGTGGGGTCTGGATTGAGTAGAAATAATAATTTAAGAAAAAGGGGGACTAGGAAGAACGAGGAATATTTTGAAACTGTGGAAGTCGTTTATTTAGCTATGAGCGAAGTTGAATTGAATCTGCGGCTATTACGGGTTGTGGGGACGTTGCTAGAAATTGACGAATGCTTGGTTTCGCGAGACCTTCCGCTACTTGGCCGTGACAAAGCCATAGAACCGGAGGCCGCATGAAAAATAAAATCGCACTCTACGTCAGGGTTTCATCTGAGGAGCAGGCTCGCATTCAGGACGGCTCTCTCGTTTCACAACGCATGCGGCTTCAGGAATATGTCGAAGGCCAGAACCGACGCGAAGACGGATGGGGTCGGGTCTTTGACGTTTACGTCGATGAAGGAAAGTCTGTGAAAGACATGAACCGGCCAGAATTTCAGCGGCTGCTGCGTGACGTTCAGTCAGGTCATGTGAACCTGGTACTCGCGACGGAGTTGTCGCGGCTCTCACGTTCGATCAAAGATTTCTGTGCGCTTTGGGACTTCTTTAAGAGCCACGACACTCGGTTCATAACTCTCCGCGATCACTTCGACACGACGACCGCCGCAGGCGAAATGATGGTTTTTAACCTGATGAATTTTGCGCAGTACGAACGAAAGCAAACGAGTGAGCGACTCATTGCCAATTTCACGAGCCGCGCAAACCGTGGTCTTTGGAACGGCGGACAGCTTCCGCTTGTCTACAAACGAAACCCTGCAAACCCAGGAATGCTGCTCGTCGATGAACAAGAAGCCGATGCGATTAAGACAATCTTCGCCACGTTCTTAAAAGATAAAAACCTTCGAACGACTTGCCTG
This sequence comes from Bdellovibrionales bacterium, assembly GCA_043720435.1. Lineage (GTDB taxonomy): Bacteria > Bdellovibrionota > Bdellovibrionia > Bdellovibrionales > JAMPXM01. The sequence continues at coordinate 19,709 of JAYSST010000534.1, read as the reverse complement.
AAGCTTTCGAAAACTGGCATCAAGACCAAGCAGTTCACAAACAAGAAAGATGAACTTAAAGGCGGAAACCATTTCACCATTCAGAGTCTGCACAACATTTTAACGAACGCGACCTACGTGGGTCTTCGCGAAATCAACAAGAGACGTGGCGACAACAAACGCGTTAAGGCGTCGTGGGATGGGATCATCGACGAAAAGGACTTTCTCGATGCCGGCAAAATTCTTCAGGCGAATCGACAGCGGTACAAGCCCGACGAATGGAAGACGTATCCTTATCCCCTGACTGGAATCACGGTTTGCGGCGAGTGTGGCTCAAGAATGAACGGCAAAAGTGCTCACGGGAAGACTTCGAAGCACCATTATTACGATCATCCGAGAACTTTAACTTCCAGTGGTACCGGTCACACGCACAAGTGCCAGGTCCAACGCATTCGTGCGCCACGGATCGAAGAGCTCGTCGCTCAGTCGCTGAAAAAAGTTTTGCTCGATCCAGGTATTTTTGCGGCGGGCATCAAAGCCTACCAAGAAAGTAAAAACACGGATTTGCCGATGATAAAAAATCGAATCAAGTCGATCGGTCTTGCGATCAGAGACAACGAAAAACGTGTGGAAATTCTGGTGAATAGGATTTCTGAGCTTCCATCAGAAGTTTCGGCAGCTCCGCTCTGTAAAAAGCTCGAAGAGCTGCAAGCGAAGATCAAAGAGGAAAATAACCTTCACGGGACTCTTGAAATCGAAAAACTGAAAACGAGCACGAAAGATTTGAATGAAGCCGAACTGAAACTCAGAGTCCAGCGCGCGATCAAACGGCTTGATCAAGCTCCAAAAGAAAAACAGCGCGAAGTGTTCTCGAACCTTCTGCAATTCATTGAGATTCACGCGACGAAAATAAAACTCGGCGTCTATGCGACTGGCGAGAATTCGAGCGACGACCAAGATAGAACTGAAAGTAGCCAACGCAAAGCCACCGGAGGCAGCATCGCTGCTTCCGGTCTTTTGGGATCTTCAAATGTCAGTTCGATTTTAGAGGGTGCTCGATCAAAAAGTACCGTGGGTTCGCGTACTTTCAAAATTGGCGGAGTGAGAGGGATTTGAACCCTCGGTACGGGTTTACCCCGTACGACAGTTTAGCAAACTATTGGTTTAAGCCACTCACCCATCACTCCGTTGTGCTGGACAAAACTTTCGGCTGTTGAGACGACACTGCCATGGCGCTCAACTCAAATCAAGGTAAGCGGTTGGCTGCGGCATAATCGGCCAGCTTCTTGAGCCCGGTTGGCGACACAAGGAAGTCCTGAACCTGCGAAAGTGGAGTCCACGGCAACGTCGGGGCCAGTTCACGCGTCAGCGGAGCGAGAAAATTCTGACCGTGTGGTGTGTCCATCTGCAGCCCGTAACGCAAGAGCATCCGGGCTTTTGCGCGGCCTAGCACACTTGCATAATTGTCCGCCCAAAACTGAGTGAACTCGGCGTTATTGATGGCTGCGATTTCGCGTCCGACATAGGGAATACTTAAACCAGGCAGGTGATAGTTTCCGTCGCTCAGTTTTGAAATGTCGCGAACCAGGATTTCATTCCCAGATTTTTCATCGATGATCGCAAAAACATCGACCATCTTGATCAGCACGTTGTCAGCGCCAAACCTTCGGTCGACGGCTGCAAAATGCCGACTCCGCAACATGGCATCGCGTATGTCTTCGGCGGTTTTAACTTTCAGTGGTTCATGTTCGCCGGCGTGCGGATGATCGGTAGGAGCTTTTATCGACATTCCGCGATTGCGAACCGGAGCCGTCGAATCTTGGTTGAGCGGATGTTTCGGCCAGAGGGCGAAAGACCCATCTACAAAGTGACGTTCGATTTCCCGCGAAGTGCCAGGTGCTCTCCACACGTCGACTTCTGAAGGCGGAACTCTCACAACTTCGAGTGCGACCGCCTCGGTCGATTTTCTCAAGCTTTCTTTATTTGCGAGTTCTTCCCAACGACGCCACTGCTCGTAGGCGTCTTCGACGACGAACGTTCGGACACGATCGGATACGTTTTCATGTGGAGCAAAAAGGAGAGCGCAACGCTCTGCCGCCCCTTTTGCGTGTCCATCTACTGATGCAATTATCACTGATGTTAGAATCGCGCCCGCAAGCGCTCGAGACGTCTTCCCCCCGGAAAACCCCATACAGATTGACTAGCATGGAGTTTGAGAAAAGGTTTTTTAGACGTAATTCTCTGGGAATATTTCCCGTTCTACAGTCTCGATGACGGTATGAATTAGCTTGATGTGCATTTCTTGGATACGGTCCGACGTTGTCGCTTTGATAATGATCGAAAGATCAGCCATTGAGGCGAGTTTTCCACCGTCGCGCCCAAGCAGAGCGACAGTGCGGACTCCCATCGCTTTTGCGGATTCGAATGCCTTGATTACGTTCGCAGAATTTCCGGACGTTGATATTCCGACGAGCATATCGCCTTTGCCGCCGAGGCCCTCGAGTTGGCGAGAAAATATATGATCGAAGCCGAAGTCATTTGCGACACACGTGATGTGCGAGGCGTCGCCAAGTGCAAGGGCGCCTAGTGGCTTTCGATCTTTGCGATAGCGGCCGGTAAACTCTTCGGCGAAGTGCATGGCATCGCAATGGCTTCCGCCATTGCCACACGTAAATAACCGTCCACCGCCGCGAAAAGTGTCGGTCAGCAGTCGCGAAAAGCGCACGCACCTCTCAAGCTGAGCCGGATCTTTCAAGAAAGTATCAAGTGTCGCCTGCGCTTCAGTCAGTGCCGTTTGCCATGTCGAAAGAACTTCATTTGAGTGAGTTGTGGGCATTGATTGCTCCTTACCTCCGTTTTAAACCGGAAAATTCGACCTGTGCAGTTGATTTAAAGGCATTTTCGCTTTATCTGTAACCCTCCTTTTTTCCAGTGCACCGGTAGCTCAGCTGGATAGAGTACTTGACTACGAATCAAGTGGTCGGAGGTTCAAATCCTTCCCGGTGCACCAATCTTCTTTTAATAACTTGCTCGTCATTCTGCGTGATCTGTTTGAACCTACGGACCTGCGGTCCGTGACGAGACGAGTACGTCTCGTCCGCTACGCATCAAAGCGCGCCCCCGGCGCCCTTTGCTGCATAGCACGGTTCAAATCCTTCCCGGTGCACCATTTCCGACAGTACTCGAACCCGCACGCTGGGTCGGGCTGAACGGAAGCAATTTTCCTTCTTTTTCATTCAAATTCCGAGTTTGGTTTTCGGGGGATGGGGTTCCATCGGTTCCGGTGGCCTTGTACTGGTCTTTTGTTGGAGCGTACATGCCGATTTTTATTTTCATCGGGTGAATCTCGATGAATTTCACGAGGTTCGTGAAGATGGGTCTTTGTTTTTCTTTCGGTGCGTTTTCTAGATTCTTAAGCGTTCGCTCGATCTTGGCTTTTAAGCCGTCTTGGTCAATGTCTTGACCGCGTAAATCCATTTCTTTTGTTATTAGCTTTTGTTTTGTGAGCTTTAAGTCGTTCAACTTTGCCGTCATTTTTTTGATCTGCTCGTAGAACGCGTCGGCTGGTACTTCTGCCGGAAGTTCTGAAACTCGCTGGACGAGGTTTGAGATTCTTTTGGATGTCATTTGGATTTCTTGATCCAGTTTCTTGGCTTGGATTTCGACGTCAGGAAGTTCAGTCGATGTCTTCGACTTGTAAATCGCAATCCATTTTTCGATGAGGGTTGGGTCGTTAAGCAACGAGCGCAATGACTTCATTACGATTTCTTCAAGCCGTGGTGCGCGTACGTTTTTGACTTGGCAGTCGTGCGGCTTTTCTTTTTGGAACGGATTTTTAATCTGTGGATGGCCGTAGTAATGGTGTTTTTTTATCCGGCCAGTGCCAGATTTGCCACCCAAAGATTTCCCGCAGTCTCCGCATTGAACAAGTTCAGTCAGCGGGAACGGGTACACCTTCCAAGATTCAGGCTTGTAGCGATTCTTATTTTTTGCCAATCGCTCTTGAACTTTTTGAAACATGTCGGCATCAATAATGGCGGGCCACACCGCCTTTATTTCTTCAACCTTGCCGTCTTTATGCTGCAGCACTTTGATTCCTAGGTACGTCTTATTTTTCAGAAGTGACTGAAGCGTATCGACAGAAAAGGCTTTCCCGCCTTTTTCGAGCCCGTGCTTATTCGTGTATTTCTTGTTGTTGATTCCAAGCTCCGTCACGGCTTTCTGGGTTTGGCGGACGGTTTCTTGCTCAATGAACGTCGCAAATATTTTTTTGACTGTCGCCGCTTCTTCAAGATTTACAGTAAGCTCAGCTTTGTTCTTTGGATTGCGGTCATAGCCGAGCGGAATCGTCCCACCGTTGAATAGGCCTCGCTTAGACCTCGATAGCCAGTTCGCAGCGATACGCTCGCTCGTTTGCTTTCGTTCGTACTGTGCGTAGTTGATTAAATTAAAAACCATCATCTCGCCAGACGCCGTCGTCGTGTCAAAATTTTCTCGAAGTGTTGCGAAGCTGGCACGGTGATCCTTTAGCAGATCCCAGACTTCGCAGAAATCTTTGATGTTACGGTTCATCCGCGAAAGTTCGGTCGCGACGATCAGATCCACGCGGCCCGTTTTTACATCGGTCAGCATTCGTAAAAACTCAGGACGCCCTTTCATGTTTTTTGCGGACTTTCCTTCGTCGCAATAAATTTCGACGAGCGTTCCCCAGCCGGCTTCTCGTTTATTTTGAAATTCGATGTATTCTAGGATTCGGCTCTTTTGAGAAACCAGCGAGCCTTCTTGGATACGGGCCTGCTCTTCGGTTGAGACCCTGATGTAGGCTGCGATTCTTTTCATGCGGCTTCCCTTGCGACGGAGGTATCGTCGGCTTTGCCAATACTGTCTTGCGGGAAGAGGCTTTGGTCAATTTCGATGAGCGCTGTGATCAATCGCACAATGCGCGCGTCGTACTCATCTCTTTTAATTTCGATTTGGGATATTACTACAGCCCAATCGTCTTCGTTATTTCTAATTAGCTTCAAACTGTTCTACCTATCATAAATGCACCTCCTAGTTTTTAAGTCATATTTTTCTCCTCGTTTTTAAACCTAACCCAAACCATAGCACACCTTCGACAACCTGAATACGCCAAAAGCCTTCACCCCGGTTCCTGACCACCTTCACTCAACTCGTTGGGTGGGGGTGGTCAGGAAGAAACTTGTTTCAGGGGTGAAGGCTTTTGGCGCGCGCAACCACTTGATCTCGTTCGCGAAAGTATTTGTTTTGTATCGTGATTTTTCGAAATTCTAAATGAGACGGCTGTCTCATTTCAATCTCATTATGAATTTTCTAAATGAAATGAGTTTTTCATTTAGATTTCTTTTAGAAAATGTTTTTTTGCAGCGCAGGTGGCGGGTCTCCGCCATGTAGATTCGCTAGTTTGATGACCGGCACCATCCTAGCAAACTCAACCTTATAATTTCTCATAAAGTTCAGAAACCAGTTCTATTGGAGCGCCTTTTTATATTCCGTCATAGAAATTGATTCGAGATGATGTCCATAAATTTTTCCAACCGGGTGGTCGGATGGATTAAGATAGGCAACTACACCGGACTTTTTGGTAGCTCTTAACAAATAGTTTTTTTCATTGAAAACTTTCAGTTTTCGCTGATTTTCAAAGGCAGCCAACTTCAATGTAGCGGCTCGTACCGTCTGACCGTCGGAATAGAATACGTCAAGACCACCATCATCACCGAAGGCCATGGCTATCATTTTCGTCAATTGGCCAGGCTTACCTGCGTACGGCTGGGTTGCCATGGTTTCAAGTGAAACAGTATTAAATCTTCCGGCCTCGTCTGGAATAACGACCTTAAAACCTGAAAGTATGTGCTGAAGATCGCCATCTTTATCCATTCCTAGCGAACCAAAGCGGGTATAGAAAATGTCTCCTTTTGTATTTTTTAGAGGGAGGAATCCATGGCCAGCGATTGCAATGTCAAGACTGGAGTTGGACTCTATGATCTTGCCTTGAATAAGATTATTGTTGGCTACAGCGCCGACGATAACTTTTGTTGGGGCTGCAGCAAAAGCGAATGAACTAAACAGCGAAAGAAAAAATATGGTCATTTTCATCTGACCTCCCGTTGGTTAATTCTAATATTTTCATGGAAAACATAAAGTCCGGATTTGCTTCGCAGCGATCTTGGTCCTGTCTCAAAAATCAAAGTTTCTGCAGCGCTGCCTGAATTGTTACTGAGAGCTATTTGTTCGTTTTAGCGTTCTGCCGGACGAAGGCTTCTTATGCCCCGATAACAACGGCTGCTTTTCTAGGTGACCGATACCTCAAAATTAGATCCCGCAGGTCGCCTGGCAACAAAGCCTTCGGCTCCACGACTTCTTCGACGTCGAACTCGAATACAACCGACCTCGCACCTGAAAGTGGTTCTTCTACTTCGGGGTCTCGCGCACCACTTCGACGCGGTTCAGTTCCTTTCCGGTCCGGGCGTGCGCGCCGCTTCCGCTGGCGGGGGTCGAATACTTTCCTTTCTGGCGAAAGGTTTTGGATTGGCGCAGAGGCGCATACTCCATTTCTCTAATTCGGTGTAATGTCGGCCGCATGGCTGAAACTCGAGAGCATACTCATCACTCTATGGATTACATCGAAATTCCGGTGACTGACGTCGCGGTGGCGAAGGCTTTCTATGCCTCCGCGTTTGGCTGGTCTTTCAATTCGTACGGACCCGATTATGCCGGGATCAAACGGCTTGGCGGCGGCGGTGAGGTCGGCGGCTTGCGCAAAGAAGCGCGCCCTTCCGAGGGCCAAGGCCCGCTCGTCGTCCTTTTTTCCAATAATCTCGAGTTGACGCTGGCGAGCGTCGAACGATTCGGTGGAGTGATCACCGCGCTGCCCTTTGATTTTCCTGGCGGACGCAGGTTTCATTTCAAGGATCCAAGCGGCAATGAGCTAGGTGTATGGGCAAACAATTAACGGAATAGGTGCATCGTGAAAAATGAGAAAATCGAATTTCTGAGTGCCATCTTAATCGTCTCTCGACATCCCGAGCGCCTCGCTGCGTTTTACCGTGATGTCGTTGGTCTTCCGCTCGAAGATGAACAGCATGGCGAAACGGCCGCCCACTATGGCTGCGAACTTGGTGATCTTCATTTCGCGATTCACCCCGTTGAAAATTTCGAAGGTGGCGGTTACGGCACGGGCTCAATCAAATTGGCGTTTACAGTTTTCGACATGGAAGCTTTCGTTACTCGCGTTGAAAAGGCCGGAGTGAAACTTGCGTACCAACCGAAGGACACAGGCTTTGCGAAAATGACGGCGTTGTCAGATCCCGATGGCAATTACATTGAGTTCACGCAGCTTTCCGATCGCTGGTTCAAACATCTCGAGAGCCGCCGGCAAAAAGGTGCCGATGTCATTTCGCGCTGGAAGCAGCCGCACGGAGAAACCGCACAATGATCGATCACCTGGGCATAACGGTTCGCGACTTTGAGCGTAGCAAGGAGTTCTATAAACTCGCGCTGGCACCCATCAGCTATACATGCCTGATGGAATTTCCGTCATCGAGTACGGGCATCAACGACGTTGCTGGGTTTGGCGAACCGGGAAAACCTGATTTTTGGTTGTCGACCGGCCCTTCGCAAAATCCACCAGTTCACGTTGCGTTTCGGGTGAAGTCGCGCGCTGAAGTCGATGGGTTTTACAAAGCAGCTATCGCAGCTGGTGCGAAAGACAATGGTGCCCCGGGTTTGCGTCCGCAATATCACGAGCATTATTACGGAGCTTTTGTCTTAGATTTTGATGGTCACAATGTAGAAGCCGTTTGCCATGGGACGTAAGCACGCGGTCGTGGCGCTCGTCGCAGCGGCTCTCTTGGCGATTGTTGTAATTTTCCTTAGCCGACCGACCGGCGACGAACCTATGAATCCCGCATCGAGCGACGACCCCATCGACCCTGCGCAAGCTGCAATGTCGAATGAGTCGAGCTTCGCTTCACCCGTCGATCGCTCTGCTCGCTGGGGATTCGTCTTGTACGACGATGTTAAACCGGTGGTTGAGCCGCTTGCCGATGTCAGTCTGAATACTGGGGATCAGGTTTACATTGGCGAAACCGACACGGATCGAAAAGATCAAACGAAGGTGACACTGTTCGATGGAAAAAGTGGTTGGGTCGAAACCTCGAAGATCTTCGAGGCAACGACGTATGCTCCGTGGAATATTTTAGATACTTCGACAGCTCCGTTGAAAGATTGGATTCCCGAGGAACTCGTCCCGCCAGCGAACATCGCCCAGTATCGCGTTGTGGTGAGTAGCGATTTCTTGATGCGGGCGTCGAAGAATCCGAATCCCGCAATTGCAGAGTGGGCGCAGGCCCTGCTCGCGGTCCAAGCCGAAAACGCAGCTCAGTAGCGGCGGCCGCCAAAACGCGACAAGACCGCGTTCGGCACGTTGCAGCGATTAATTCGCAGTCACACTAGTTTCGTCGGCTGGCTCAAGTGCACCAAGATCTTCGCCCTTTCGGCTCGACTTTCGCCGGCTTTTTATAAACGCCTTGCCGATTTTCTTTCGTGTGGATTTGGCTGTGTATTTCTTGAACTTGGGGAAAAGGTCTTCCTCTTCTTCGCGCAAGTGATGCTCTAGTATTTCACAAAAACTTTTCATGCGCACAAAGCGGCGATCCGCGTCTTTAACTCGGTGGATGCTCGCGATAACTACCCGATGGATCTCGTGCTCTTCGAGGCCCTCAATCGCTTCATCCTTAAATTTCGGATGATTTGTGATCTTCTCCAAAAGAGCTTTTTCTTCAGCAATCATGTGTGAATGCACAAGTTTTTCGAGCTGTGAAAATACCGCAAACCGCTGTCGATTGGTGTACCGCGGAGTTTTTAAATCCGACATAAGCTCTTTCATCGCGCGATGATCTTTCAAAAGAAGAGTGACGATGCCTTCGCTTGTTTCCGTGACGACGGGTACTTTTGTTTTCATACATTCAATTGATCAGTATATGCTTCGATGAGCACGTCAAATCCGCGTGAAGCGCGAGAGGGTTTACATATGACAATACTGCCGATCGTCGCGAAAGTTTTGACCGGTCTGGTCGCTTTCATTCATATCTACATACTTGTTCTGGAAATGTTTCTTTGGAAAAAGCCCCTTGGCCGCAAGGCTTTTCGCATGACTGAAGCGCAGGCCGAGAATACTGCCGTTTTGGCCGCGAATCAGGGTCTTTACAATGGGTTCCTAGCCGCAGGTCTTATCTGGTCGCTAGCACACCCATCGGCCTACTTCGGTCGCGAGTTAGCGCTGTTTTTCTTAGGCTGCATTATCGTCGCGGCGCTGTACGGGGCATACTCCGTAGGGAAAAAGATTCTCTTTATACAGGGGCTGCCGGCGATACTGGCCTTTATAACGACTCTGACTGTCTCATTTTGAGTGTCGAACATTTCTACTTTTCGTTCGAAATAAAAATGACCGAGGGTTGCGAAACGCGACTTGCGACTCCTGGCGGATTAATTGAGTTTTAATCGTAGCTTAAGCGTTTATAGCTTTTGCTGTCGAGTTGGCTCTCCGAAACCTTGAAAGAGGTACGCGTCGATGGCTCGGATTTTTGGCAACAGCGAACAACAACTTATCGATGCAGAGTTAGACCAGGCGAGCACGCGGCTCATTGTTGTTTCGATTCTCCTGGCGTTCGTATCAGTCGCAAACATCTTTATCATCCGATTCGGCAAACTGACTTTTGACGATATTGTCTGCCAAACGCTCTTCGTACTTTCATTTCTCTTTACGTTGGGCTTAAGCCTTCATCAATATTTCCATCCGCGACAAGCCCACGAGCGAATTGTTGTGGGACTGATTCACGACGTCTTAGTCACGACAACTTTCTTACTGTTCAGTCGCGAGAAGTACGCGTCGTTCCTCTTCATTTATCCTTGGATCTCAATTGGTCACGGTTTCCGATTTGGCGAGCGCTATCTTTTCATCGCTTCGCTCTTCACGTCTTTCGGAATGCTGATTTTATTTAAGACGGGATACTACTGGAGCCAACTCGCTCCATCGGGTCTCGACATTGGATTGATTTTCGTTCTGGTTGCGAGTTACACGGGCTATCTGCTTCGCGACCTCGCAGCAATCAAGGAAGTTCTGAAAAATCTTGCGACTCGTGATCCGCTGACTGGCCTTGTGAATCGCCGAATCGTTGAAGATCAACTTCCACACATGGTGGCCGAACATCAGGCAAACAATTTGGCGATGGGTTTGATCTACTTTGACCTCGATGGATTCAAACCAGTTAACGATTCTCTGGGGCACGATACGGGCGACGTGCTGTTAAAGATGATTGCAACTACAGTTAAAAAATCGGTGCGCAGCGATGACATCGTAGCCCGCGTCGGCGGCGACGAGTTCGTTGTCATCTTGAATAAAATTGAAAACGAGAAAGACCTGATCAATCGCGGCCGTCAAATTTTGATCAAGATCGAAGCCATCAAATCGGTGAATGGCAAGCCTGTCGACATCTCTGCGAGCCTTGGGTGCTTGCTCGTGGGTGCTCGAACACCGAAAGAATTGGCGTCAAGTCAGAAGCTGATTCGCGAGGCCGATCGCCTCATGTACGCATCGAAAAAATCTGGTCGCGGAGTTCTATCGTTGGCTAAGACTGACGATCTTTGGACCGTCACCGCGGCCGCTTAGGTAACAGGTCCCTTTGTGCAGGGCCCTGCGGCACCTGGTGCCGCGGAGCCCTGCAAAAAGGGAACTGTTACCTTGTTAACGTCCAGGCAGCTCGGGCGTGAATGACACCGTTCACCTGAATCTCAATGGCATGCGCTCCGGGATATAACCGTCGTGTCGACACGACTTTCAAATGGTGTCGCTTCGCAACCTTCAAGACTCCGCGTGGGGCGAGCTCGATCGTTTTCAATTTAAAGACTTTTGGCGCGAGTGACCCGTTCGATTTCATGAAGTGGACGATATAATCGATCACTACTCGCTGCCTTTTTTCCGCGAGCGAGTGCAGGGCGAAGGCGATCTCGATGCGATCCCCAATCTTAAACTTTTTCCCGCTCATATTAAACGCGGTCACCTTCAATTGTGCCTTCGACGACACGCCGATAACGGCCAACGCTTGGGCGTCGCCTTGCTTTATCAGCGAACGCAGCGATCGATGCGCGATCCATGCGATTTTCGCACGGTGTTCGGGCGCGGCTTCTTTTCTCCATCCCTTAAGAAGTTTGACTACAAGTTGCGGGTGATCTTTCGTGATGTCGTTCAGGTGATTTGCGATGCTTTTTCGAACGTACAGGGCGTCGTCGTATTTGAGCCGTTCGAGAATCGGCAGCGTGAGAGTCGGGTCTTTGATGACGCAATCAAGTCGCTCCCCCCATGGCAATCGCGGGCGCGAACCCTCGGTTGACCATCGACGAACATGTTCATTTTCACTCCTTGCACATTTCATCAGAAACTCGAGCGTTGCTTTTGGATCTCGTTTCAAAAAAGGGCGCACAGCGAACTCGCCGGTGAAGAGTTCGGTCAATTGCGCAAGTGCTGCGAGCGACTCCCCTGGGTGTTCGAGTCCGTAGGTCTGAATGAATTCGGTGTACGGCCAAAGCCCGAAGCCCCGAAGCTTACGTCCTTGAGTCGACGCGAGCAGAATTTGAAGTGCCTTCAGATAATTCAGCGGCAGTTGCTCGCGCAACTGATCTCGCACGAGTATCACCCGGTGTTTGAGTTCGAGAGGATCAAGTCTCGGCGAAAGTGCGACGAACTTCTTCTGATCGAAGTCAGGAAAAACCGCAGCGATCTCTTTTGCAATATTCACGAGAACGCCACGATTGATCCACAACTTAAACGCGTTCGTGTTTTCGGTTTGTTGTTTTGCCGGCATAACTCGTCTTACTATGGCGGTTCCGGAGGTTGCATGGGAAGAATCGGGCTTTACATCAAAATAGCGGTCCTCTTAATCGGACTAGTGGTGGTTTTCTTCGTGATCCGCAGTATGTCGACTGAAAAAGTCCAAGGCGCGTTTCACGCGCTGGGTTTAGAGGAAGGACTATCCAGCGACACACCGGGTTCCGAGGCCGGATCGGCGACCATGCCGCCAGGGGAAGAGGTCGAGCGAACTCTCTGCCAAACTCGCATTCACGCGGTACGTTTTGCGAACGGGGAAGCTGTCGTCGAAAAAAAGAACGGGATGAAACTGGATTGGACGGCCGAGTCTGCTGAAAACGAAGGCACTCCGCGTGGACTGAATTATCTCGAAGTTGAAAAATGGTTTTCGAAACACTGTAAATTTATGGCGGCCCCAGCGGCTCCAATAGAAAATCCGGAGCCATCCAACGAACCCGTGAAATACGTTTCGTTCGAGTTCGTCGACAATACGACGTGGGAACTTTTTAGAGAAGGCGATGCGCTATTGAGCGCTTCGGACCCCAAAGACCGGTTTACGAGCGACGATCTTGAACAGGCGCTCGAGGAACTCCGCTCAATTGCGGGCTTCCCGGTTGACAGCAAGGACCGCTAAACCCTATTTTGACCCTTCCAACGCGGCCTAGGCCGATCTCCGATTCAAAATCGGTACTGTTCAGATGTAGCTCAGTTGGTAGAGCAAGCGGCTGTTAACCGCTGGGTCGGGGGTTCGAGTCCCTCCATCTGAGCCATTCTTTTTCAGGTTATTCTCGGTGTGCCCGCGCGTGCTTACGTCATTTTCGCTGTTTCTGCTGGAGGGACTGCGAAGGTTCGGCATCGAGCCGAACCTTCTAGGCGCGTGCCGTACTTGCTCGCCGTGCGAGCTTCGAGAGGCGTGCGCTTGCTCCGCATCAAAAGAGTCCCCCGGACTCTTTTGCCGCGGGCATAACCTCCATCTGATTCTTCGAACATCGGCCGGGTTCTGGCTGCGCTTCGCGGCCGCCCCTGGCTTCGCTTCGCGGTCGCGAGGGCTCCGCTTCGCGATCGCGATTCGGATCTGCTTCGCGATCCGGTTCGATTTGCTTCGCCATCTCTAGCCTTGGGTGCGCTTCGCTACCGCCTTTATAAACTCGGCTTGGGGGCCTACCATTTTGAACATTGGGTTTTGCTTTTGCACGACCGCTAGCAGGCTTTCTAGGTCTTCGCCTAACACCAGGTGGGCGGCCATTAGCATTGTTGATGTTCTGCCGATGCCGGCCATGCAGTGGACTGCTAATCTTTTGTTATCCATTCGCGAGCTTTTTATTAAGTCCGCTAACTTTATTACTTGTTCGTATTCTGGGGCGCTCAGGTCGTCGATTGCTAGGTGATGTAGGTCGAAGTGGGTTTTTAGTTCCGCTTTCTGGTTATGGATTTCTGTTAGCGTTACGATGCTATCGATCTTTTGTTTTTTTAGAAAATCGATTTCCCACTGTAGGCGCGCGCTGCATAGATTGAACGTGATTCGGTCGTCTTTGATTTCGTAGTCGCCGAGACTCTTTGTTTTTTCGGCGACGCGGGCGAAGACTTCCTGGAGCTTTGCTTTGTCTTCAAAACTTTCGCAGATATTTTTGAAGGAGCTTTCGTCGACTTTATAAAAGTGGATGATCTTTGCGCCGTAATTTCTGATGTGATCCTGCAACGACTCGATTGATTGTGAATCAGAGGTTCGTTGGCCTAGCCAGCTGTAAACCATCGTTTCTTCAAACGGTAAGTCCCACCAATGAATTCCGTTGAAACCCGGGCGCGCCATTCCCGCGATCGCGTTCTCTTTAAACCACCAAAAAGCTTTCATCAGATTTTTGTACAGGATCTCGGTGCGTGCGTCGAGTTCGCTCTTGCCCCACGGGGCAAATTTCTGGCGTGGCAGCATTTCAAAACTGGACTCCGACATTTGCTCTAGCGGGAAATTCACATTATACTTTTCTGCTACGAAACAATCGAGGTTTATGTGACATCGACGGCGCAACCAGTTTTGAAAGACGAGCGTGAGCAAACAGATGCGAGTTTGACGATTGAACGTGAGCGTACTGACGAAACCCTTGCGCTAACGACAATTGAATCCAAGGTCGTTGATCGCGAAAGAAAAGTGACCGATCAGCATCTGCTAGAAGAGCGAGTCCAAACGGATATCGAAGTCGAGCGCACGAAAGCAGAAATAACGACACGTGACGAGTTAATTGCGATTGTTAGCCATGACCTTCGAAATCCGATGGGCACTATCGTCACTGCGGTCGCGACGATGCTCGAGACCGAAGAGTCGGCCTCGTTCACCCCGCGACAACTCGAGACAATGAAACTTATCGTCAGAAATGCAGAGAATGGGCTTCGGTTGATACGCGACATTCTCGACATGGAACGAATTGTCGAAGGTAAACTTGAACTCAATCGTCAATCGCACGATCTCTCAAAACTCGTTGAGGAAGTCTGTGCGAATTATGATTACCTCGCTGTATCAAAGTCGATTCGTGTCGTGACCGAAATGCAGCCGATTGTGGCGAGTTTCGACCGGGATCGCATTGCCCAAGTTCTGTCGAATTTGCTTTCGAACGCGTTGAAGTTTACTCCGCAAGGCGGCGCCGTCGCGGTTTCGACAAAACTGGTCGCTCAAAACTCGGGCCAACTGCTGAGCATCTCGGTGTCGGATACGGGACCTGGAATTCCGGACGATCAGAGAAAAAAGATCTTCGGTCGCTACACTCAGCTCGCGAACAAAGATCGCGTTGGCCTTGGGCTGGGTCTATACATCGCGAAGATGGTTGTCGAAGCGCACGATGGAAGAATTTCCGTTTCGCCGTCGTCGTCGGTTGTCGGCAGCACGTTCAGTGTTACATTACCAGTTTAAGGCTCTCGAACTTCAACCTCGTGGCTGCGTTTCAAACGGTAAAGCCTGAGCTCTATTCTCTTTCCTCCAGGTCACATTAATGTGTTACATCTTCGAAGCTCTCCTTTTCAATCGAGGTTCCTTTGGTCCCATCCGAATCGCAGCCATTCTTTAAAGACGAACGCGGTCAGACAGATGAGAGTCTTCACACCGAGCGCGGACGAACTGACGAGTCGCTTGTGAACATTCGAAAACAGAACGAACTCGAGACGGACCAGATCGTTAAGAGAGACCGTCAAGGCGCTGATTCTGCGCGGGCGCAGATTCGATCGGATGCTGATCGCGAGATGGCTGGCGATGCAGGTATGAAAACCACTGACCAGCTCGAAGAGCAACGTCACGATGTCGACGAATCCGTCGAAGCCGAGCGGAGCCTTATGGATGCGGTGATCTTGCGCGAGCGTCAGGCAAATCGCGAACTCGCCCAGAATCTTCTCGGCCGTGAAAGAAAAGAAACCGATGCAAATCTTTTGCACGAGAGAAGCCACACCGACACCGAAGTTCTGCGTGCGACCGGCGAACTATCGGATGAGCAAGTCTCCCACAGTATAACAAAAGCAGCGCTTACGACTCGCGACGAATTTCTCGCGATCGTCAGTCATGACCTTAGAAATCCTATCGGGGCGATTGTTTCAGCCTCTGCCATCGTACTAGATAACGGAACCCAAAATCTAACTGACCAGCAAAAGACGATGTTAGAGCTAATCAAACGAAATGCGGAAAGTGCATTGCGCTTGATCGGCGACATTCTTGATCTCGAGCGGGTCGTTGGCGGGAAACTTGAACTGGATTTGGCTTTACATGATGTTCAGCTGATCATCCTTGAGGTAAAGGCGACGTTTGCGCATCTCGCAAATTCAAATGGAATAGCGATCGAAATGGCGAACCGAGACGAAACGGCGTTCGCCGTGTGTGATCACGACCGCATTGCGCAGGTATTGTCGAATCTTCTTTCAAACGCCATTAAGTTTTCGCCGCGAGGCGGAAGTGTAACTATTTGGACAAAATCAATCACGACTGCAACAGGAAATACCCTCGAAGTATCTGTTGCGGATTCTGGTCCTGGCGTCCCAGACGAACAGAAGCATCGAATTTTCGAGCGTTACGCTCAGCTGGCAAATCCAGACAGGCGGGGACTTGGTCTCGGACTCTACATTTCGAAAACGTTGGTCGAGGCTCACGAGGGTAAGCTAGGTGTGACGTCAGCTTTGGGCAGCGGAAGTACGTTCGTTTTTACCATCCCTGTCAGACCTTCTGTAAATTGTTTTAACTGATCCATGAAATTTGCGCTTCCTGCCGTAGTTACGTAAAAGGGCTTACGTTTCGACGGCGGGGGTTTCGTGCATAGAGCTATTCTAGGTTTTGCGTTATTTGCCACTACACCGTTTGCGCAAGCAGACCAGATCCTCGTTCTTAGCGGCGGCGGCGGCCCGCCAAGTAATCACTACTCACAATATCTTCAAACAAAAACTCTTACGGACAACCTTCGCACGATGTTGCCTGGCACCGAGGTCGGCGTCTTGTTCGGGGCCGGTAACGTAACGGGAAGTCCCGCGGTTCTCGCGGACGTCCACCGCGTTGTCAGATCCGGCGGTAAGGCTCGCGAAGTGATGGAGTCGGGATTCATTGCCCAAAACCAAGCGGCGACACGGGCCAATGTAGATCTGTACTTCAAGAGCTCAAAAGTAGCGTCGATGGGAAAGAATGAAACATTTTTTCTCCTCGTCAGCGATCACGGCATGCCGTTCACGTTTCCAGATGGCACTTCTGACATGACCTTCAGCAATAACTGCATCGACCTTTGGTCATTTGAGAGCGATCTTTCAACGAATCGGATGAAACCAGGCGGACCGGCGCAGCGCTGCTATTCGAAAGATAATCTGAAGCAGCATTTAACCAAGAACATTCCGGCGAAGCGTGCGGTCTATGCTATGAGCCAATGTTTTTCGGGTGGCTTTCACAAGATGTCGGTCGACATGACCAAATCCTACCCAACTGCCGACTCTCGAATCTGTGGGTTCACAGCTGTTACCGAAGATACAACCGCATCGGGCTGCACGCCTGATGTCGACGGACCGGGTTACCAAGGCTACGAACGTTCATTTACGGAACAGCTGACGGGTGTGGATGTCGTCAGCGGACGACGCCTTCGTCCGGCGCGAACCTCATTCGCGGAAGCGCACGAGGCGGCAACGATCGAAGACCTCGCCAAGGATATTCCTTTGGCGACTTCAGATTTTTATCTTTGGAAATGGGCTCTTGCGATCGGCGGGAAAACTTTCGTTCCGCGAACCCCGACATTGAATGCGAATGATGCCCGAAAGATGCTAGCGAGCACTCAAATCGGAAAAATGAATCTTCACGATTTGCAGTACAGATCGAAGGAATCATTTTTCGAAAAGATGCTGAACGAGTTTCTGCGTTTATATCCAGAGTATTCTGGCGCGTTGACGGGCGCCCTCGAAGATCATCGTAAGCTCGAAGTTAAATTGGCGACAGAACTCGAGCTCATCGAGCGATCTTTCGGTCCGGTCGGCCAAGAACTCGGTAAAAACATGTCGGGAATTTTAGCGGGTTGGAAAAAACTCATCGCATCCGGAAAGTCCTCGCTGACTCCGGCAGAAGCGAAACTTGAACTTGGTCTCTTTGATAAGATCGAGTCGAACTATGGCGCCGGAGCCATCGATCAAATCTCCCTTTATATTCTGTCGATGAAAACCATAACGGACCCAGCGCTGGCTTTGGCGATCAGTGAGTACCGAGCTAATCGATTTCCATACGCTGCCGATTGGGCGAGTAAATCAGGAGACCGACTGTTCGTCGACGCCGCGGCCAAAGTAAAGATTCACGAGCAGCAGATGGCTGAAATTGAACAGCGGTACACGTCGGTGCAGAAGCGGCATGGTCATGTTCGCCGGTTGATGATTTACCGAGAGGCATTGGGAGCCTGGAACGCGCTCTCACGCATGGGCGATACCCAAGCGCTTGCAGAACTCACGGGTCTACTTGAGTGCGAATCGACAAAACTTCCATAGGCAAATCTATCGTGAAAGTGTGGACCGATAGATAGTGACCGTAGACTTCGGCCACTCCCGACTCGCGTTCGCAAATTTTGCGATTCTGTACGGTTCGTAGAAGTCTTGCCCAGGTTTTTCAAAATACAAATCCGGTGTTAGCGCGTACGCCGCGTGCACTGCTTTGCCCTTCTGAGAAAAAACGAGCACGTCGCGCGCTACAGGCATTCGCGCTTTCACAACACTGTAGCCTGCGCTGACGAGGCTTCGCTCGAGAGCCGAGAAGTGCAACCATTCATCGGCAACCGGAGCCACCTGCGCGGTTCCGGTTCGTTTTGAAATGCATGCGGCGGCGGTCGCAAAACAATTTGCCCCGGATTCCGACGCAAACCGATTGAGACGACCTGAGAATCCAGTTCGTTTTAGTTCACTTTGTGCCGGGGATGAGAGGTCGTTAAATTCGACGGTTTCGTAGTATCGAATATCACTGTGACTGTACCACACACCGAAACATTCGAGGCACTCGCTCTCGCTCATTAGGCTCCATGCGTGCGAAGTAACCCAGCCGTGCGTCGAAAAGCTCGGAACCTTCGCTCGCACCGATTTTGACAGCTTCGCAGTTGGAAGCACCGTTCGAACGTCCATTTGAATTTGCATCGTGGCTAGGTGCTTGAGTGTTTTTTCGTCGAGAGATTCAATTGCGCCTTTTGGCATCGACGCGCAGTAAGCGGCACGGTTTAGCGCGTACCCATACCAGCTGCGACTATTTAGTGACCAGAGTTCAAAATTCCGTGCTTTTACTTCATCGACAGTGAGGAGCGAGACCGGGAGCGCGATTTCTTTCGCACGTGAGTTCAAAAAGACAAGGTCTCGATCACGCGGAACGCAGGCGAGCCATCGTCGATAATCTGTTTCATCCGCGCGGATTTTCATAACGAGAATGTCTGGCCGTTGCGAGGAACTTCAAAGTTTTCATTAGGTATCCCGCTTTTGAGGAGGCCCGCCCTAAGATCGATTTCAGGTGCTTCGATGCCTTCGTCCGTAAGGCGAAACGTACCGAAGTGCATGCCGATACTTCGCTTCGCGCGCAGATCGAGGTGGGCCTGAATCGCGTCGTCGGGGTTCATGTGACTATCTTTCATGAACCAACGGGGCTCATAGGCGCCGATCGGCAACAGGGCAACATCCACCGGGCCAAGCTTCTCGTGCGTAATTTTGAAGTGCGACGAGTAACCTGTATCGCCCGCAAAATACACGGAGCGTCCGTAGGCTTTGAAAATGACTGCGCCCCACAGCGACTTGTTGGTGTCAGTGAGACTTCGTTTCGACCAGTGTTGCGAAGGGACGATAGTGATTTCGAGACCGCGTGTTCCGTCGGTGAAGGATTTAAACCAGTCGAGTTCTGTGACTCGCGCTTTCGAAGACTTAGGAAGGTATTCGCCAAGACCGAGCGGCAGCACGTATTGAGGTCGATCTCGCAATTCAAGTCTTTCAATCGTTGGCAACTTCTCGAACGGCACTCCGGGATCTCGATATCGCTTTAGATTCAAAAGACTCAGCGGTCCGAGTTTTTCAGAAAAAACCGGGTCCGTGAGAATGTTGATCGACTTCCACTGAATCAAGAGCGTCGCATGGTTTATAAATGTGATGCGCAGGTCTTTGTTCTCAACGGCGCGGTCAACATCCGGTGTCGCGAGATCGCGTAGTTTCTCATCCGGCCACACTGCACCCGCAGGACCAAACTTCCATTTCAGCAGTGCGCCGATTCCTTTCGAGGTCTCGGCTTTCGGATCAAGGTTACGAAAACGGGATCCGTCGAAGTGATCGGAGGCCGGATACTGCTGTCCCATGCAGGACACAGTCGAAAAAATGAAGAAGACTGCGAAAAGCTTTT
>JAYSST010000533.1:0-3043 GCA_043720435.1 Bdellovibrionales bacterium | reverse complement strand
CCGTTGAAGTGAATGTTCCCTCGAGAAACTCCACTGCCGCCCATAATTTCCAACCGCACACCAAGATCGTTCGCCCACATGATCGCGGTCTTTACGTTTTTCACCCGCCACGTCGTGCGAGCGAGGAAAACAAAGTAATTCGATTTTTTTTCTTGATACGCATATCGACTCGGATCAACGCCGTTATAAACGAAGTATTTTGCCGAATGATTTTTCGCGTGGCTTTGGCTTAAGAAGGCCGTGTTGCGCCAATATTTTTCATCCGTGCTGCCATTTCCATGAATGGTCACCATGAAAGGGACAGACAGCCGATACGCATCGGCGACTTTCAACGGCTGGTGTGAATGCAGAAAATCGAGATTTTTCGGAAGCCAAGTGTCCGGCGGACGTTCGAGGTAATCGCCGGGAAGTTCAAAAACCTGAAGGCGCCCGCTCGCAGCAAGCTCAGCACTGTCCGCAATCGCCGCGGCATCGCCCTTTTTACAAAGGACCGTGACCTCATGCCCTCGCTTCAAAAATGAACGCGAAAGTGCGACGACAATTCGTTCGATTCCTCCGTAAGTTCGCGGAGGTAGGTTCGATTCGTGAAGCAGTCCAATGCGCATCGGCCCAAACTGCCTTTCCCTGGCTAAATAGGCAAACTTTGCCATAGCGGGTAAGGAGGTAACGCATTGCATGGTAGCTCTGACAGCCCTGCAGAAAAACCGCTAAATGGAGATGACGAATGCTCCCCGCCTAGGAGAAAACGTGGCCGATGTCCGGTACCTGGGTTTTCCGCATAATAGCTTCGACAGCACTGCCGCTTACAACAATGTTGGCAGGGTGCCAAAGCATGCACAACGGTCGTCCAGGCATCGAGGGCATTAACAGCCCGACGGTTTCTGGCGATCCCTGTAAAAGTGCCGATTGGTTTGAGGTCGGTCGAATCGATGGGTTGAACGGCGTTTCAGAGACCAACAGCACTTATGTCGGCCGTTGCCGCGCCCGCGGAATCATTCCAAATCTCGAACTCTACACCGCTGGCTTTGAACGAGGTCTTGTCGACTACTGCACTCCGGAACGTGCGTACGATGCGGGCCGTGCTGCAGAATCGTATAACGGTGTTTGCCCGAAAAATCTCGAAGCGAAGTTTTTAAAACGATACAAGGTCGGTACCGAGATCGCCGCTCTCGAAAAAAAGAACGCTGCGCTCGAAGGACAGGTCGATCTTAAACTTTCGGAGTTGGCGGCAATCGACGGAGTGACCCCGTCAAGTGAACCGCGCAATCGTTCTACAATTCTCGATGACGCCCTCTCGCGAAAACCTGCCGATGCATCTTTGGAAATCACCGAAAAAAAGACGATGCTTGAATCGGAAATACGCAAACTTCGCGATGACCTCGCGCGCAACGAAACCATGATTCAAGAACTAGAAAAATCTTCTCTTTAGCTCGGTTCGGCCGCATCTACTTCAGGCGGGTCAGAATCTCAGCTGCGTTGTCGAGGGTCCGCAAACAGTAATGTGCTTCTAAAGTGCGACGCTCTTTTTCAGACAGTGTTCCACCGGTTTTTTTCTGCTCGCGAATACTGGCAATGGTTTGAAATGCGATCGCGGCGGCAACCGAAATATTGTAGCTCTGAACGAATCCACGCATAGGTAAAATCACTGTGGCATCACAGAGTTCGATCATGTCTTTGGAAATTCCGTCTTTCTCGTTTCCAAAGACGATCGCCGTAGGCTGGGTAAGATCCATATCAGCCAATGGCCTCGCATCCGCATCCAAATGGGTCGCAAGAATCTGATAACCCTTTTCCCGTATCGCGGCGACGGCCGTGACAGTTTCTTTGAAACGCAGAATATCGAGCCACTTGTCTGCACCAGCCGTGACCCGCTGTGATTCTTTAAATCGTTCGCCTGGTTCAATCACGTGTACAGATTGAAATCCCATCGCTTCGCTCGATCTAAACACCGCGGACATGTTTCCACGATCATAAATGTTTTCAAGCACCGGTGTTACGTCGCACGTTCGATGGCTGACAACTTTCCGTATCTTGGCCCAGCGTTCGGGTGTCAGTCGCGGAGCTAAATGTCGAAGTACATCTTCAACCGAAAAAGAAACACCCGGATGCCCGTAAGCGGTCATGTCGATCGGATCGGTGTGCTCGAAACGATTCGCTATCTTCACAGTTTTCCCCACTCGCGAAGCGCAGTCTCGATCGCCCACTTGCGGCCTCGATCCGATTTCACCGTCCCAGCAAGCTTCGGAAGAACAATCTGCTTTTCGCGAGCTCCTCGCCCAACCCGAAGCTCGAGATCATTTGCCCCGAATTTCAATTGAAGAACCGTCGTGTCGCTCGACGAAGGCAGCGATGAGTCCGCCGTCGCCGAATCGCCGAGCACTCCGCGAAGATTCTTTTCTAGCGCTTTGATTAACGAAGGATCCCGCAGAGCCTTCGCGCGATTGAACAGTCGAGCGAATATTTCACCGCGCGTGACTTGATCAACGATGACAGTTCGAAACCCAGCGGCGGCCTCGGTCGCGATGGATGCAATAACTGCATCGGCGACATCCTCCGCCCCCTCATTGACCAATATATCGTTGAACTCGTGGCGTATAGTGCTTGCAATCTGAGATACAACTTTTGCTTGATGGGCCGATGACCAAAGTTTAATTTCCACGTACGGAGCTGTCGCGCGGTAACCTACTGCAGGTCGAGCAATCTCACCGTTAGACGCCCGGATTGCATCGTCGATAATTTCTTCCACTCGACTCGCAAGCGCACCTTCACCAAGCCCCATCGTTCGAAGAATCGTTAGCTCGCGTTTTTCCACGCTGCCGCGCAGAACTAGTGAAGCACAAAGCCCGTCGTTCCAAATCCCTTCGATCTCGCTAGGTGGACCGGGTAGCGAAACCAAAAGAGTTCCACTTTCGAGTTTAATCGAAAACCCGTTGGCTGTTCCGTTCGAGTTTTTAAAAATAACGGCGCCTCGAGGATAAAAGCATTGCCGCTTCTGATTTTCGGTGGCCACTGCACCGCGAAGCGCGAGTCGTTCAAGAATCGA
>JAYSST010000532.1:0-1249 GCA_043720435.1 Bdellovibrionales bacterium | reverse complement strand
CGACCGCGTCGACGTTGTTCTTTGTGGTCGATGTACTGAAAGCGCAGGGGTTGCACTTCCATCACCCGCATCTGCAGCTGGTCACCAACTGAAACAAGTCGGCCGGTTTGATTTGCCACTCGCATGATTTGCGATTCAGGTTCATCGGGTCCTCCGCCAAAACGAAGGATGATTTCGATTTGATCTAAGATCTCGGCAACGGTTGCAGTCACGGTGTCGCCCCGGCGCCAATCTCGTGACATCGCTTCCATCATATCCTCGGAAACTCAACTCGGCGAACCGACTTGATTGGAGTATTCGACGTCGTAGTCAAAGGCGTCGTATCGGTCCGCAGGGCTGCCGCCGCAGCTCGAGCCGCTTCAAGTTCTGGAATCGAGACCTTGCGGTCGATCGTCGGCGACGGCACATTCATCGCGAAATGTGCTGGAGCGTGTGTTGAATCTGTTACTGTTGGCGCGATCTGCGCACCCTCGTTCGGCACAAAGTTGCCCGCAAATGCCTGGGAAAAAGATTCGGCGAAACTTCCGGTGTGCCCCGCTTGTTCTGCTTTCTCGGCTTGTTCGACGGCGCGACGGAATTCTTGGCCGAGGCGCTCGAGGCTATTCGATTCAACCCGCGGCTGACTGAAAGCCTGCGTCGTATCTGGCAAAACGTTTCGATTCGCACGATGCGCGAGTTCGAGATCGAGATTTTTCATTTCAAACTGCAGCTTGTTCAATTGCCCGACGAGATTTTCATCAGATGTAATTGCAACCGGCATCTGATCAATCACGACTGGTTCCATCGATGCGGCGAGGTTTTGATGCGCGACCGTCGCAGACACGTTTAGCGGAGCCGAGCTCGCTGCGTTACTTCGCTCAGGCTCTCGCGCCCATGCTGGAAGGTCTTCTTCGCGGAACGAAAGACTTTCCTGATTCACTTTCGAAATGAATTCGATTTCTCCAATTGGAAGATCGACTTCGAGTGCGATATTAGCGACCGAAACTCCCGCGTGCGCAAGGCGTGCAGCGCGAATGTACTTCACTGAATTCTGTCGCTCGATAATTTCGGTGTGAGGAATTTTGTCTTGGAAGATCTGAGCGACCTCAAGACTCTGCTGCATCGACTGACGCACGAGTCCGACTTGCTGTTCAGCTAAACCGATCTTCGATTGTAACTCGCGCGATTTCTGATCGAGCAAAAGTAGCATTTGCTGCACTTGCGTTTCAGTTCGATCACTGAGGTCTTCGAGAACCGCGATTTTGCTTGA
>JAYSST010000531.1:0-7843 GCA_043720435.1 Bdellovibrionales bacterium | reverse complement strand
CACTGCTCGACGAGCTTGCTCGGCGTCCCGAAAAATCGAAAACCAAATCGATGGTTCAACGTGAACGGTACGGCGTTGCTGCCGACGAAGTAATTCTTGGTTTGATGCCGGGAAGTCGTTCGAGCGAATTGAAGAGTCACCTGCGCGAACAATTGGCGGCGGCGGAAATTTTGGTTCGCCGATATCCGAAAGTGCGGCCGTTTCTTTTGTGCGCGCCGACGATTGAACGCGAACGTCTAAAAGCCGCGGTCGCAGAAGTGTCGATGACCGTGCAGATTATCAAAGAAGAGCCACTCGACATGATTGAACTTAGCGATATCGTGCTGGTCGCATCGGGCACGGCAACTTTGATGGTGGGTTTGTTGGCTAAACCGATGGTCATCATGTACCGAATGAATGCTTTGACTGCATGGTTCGCAAAAAAACTCGTCAAGCACACTCGGTTTTTTGGAATGGTGAATTTGATAATGGAGCGCGAAGTCGCGCGCGAATTATTTCAAGAGCAAGCGTCGGCAGAGCAAATGGCGAGTGAACTCGAGAAATTGCTCGATCCCGTTGTGCGTGAAGCGAAGGCCACTGAACTCTTAGAACTTCGATCTCGCTTGGGCACCGTTGGCGCAACCGAGCGGGTGGCAGAGCGTCTCAAGTTGTTCTTCGCAGGCTCGCCATGAACGCAAACGCGTTGTCTCGGGGGCGTATCTTTCGAGCGTTCTTCGGACCTGTGCTCGCACTTTTATCGATCCTTTATTCCTATCTCATGCACTTGCGTTCATGGTTTTATCTTGTCGGCGTACTACCTTCGCATAGCAGCGGCTCGTTTGTCGTGTCCATCGGGAACGTTCAAGTAGGTGGTACAGGAAAAACTCCGGTAGTCGGTTTTTTCGCACGCAGGTGGCGCACACATCTTCGATTGGGAATTGTCAGTCGCGGTTATGGCCGAAAGACCACCGGTTCTTTGCGAGTTAATTCCGCTTCGAGTGACGAGAAACATTCAGCGGCAGAAAAGTTTGGTGACGAGCCGCTTTGGTTGGCTCAGTCGTTGGCTGATGGAAACGGACCTGTCGTTCCCGTTCAAGTTGGAGAAAAACGAATTGATGCAGCTCGAGATCTCATAGCGGCTGAGGGTGTAAAGCTAATCCTTCTCGACGATGGTTTTCAACATTTGGCAATTCGCCGTAGCTTTGACATTGTTCTGATCGACGCCTCTGTCGAGGATTGGCACTGGCACGTTTTGCCTTGGGGACGACTGCGCGAACCGTTGTCGGCCCTTCGTCGTGCCGACGCGATCATCTTTACCAAAACTGAATCTGTTTCGTCGGAGCGCCTCGACCGTATCGAAAGGCGCATGTCTCGCTGGGCTGGTGCTGATCGTCGATCTTTAAACGGTGATGTCGTGCCTCTTCCGATGCTGCGTTTTCACCAGAGCATCTCATGGCCCGGTCCTATTGCTGGCGAACCATTAATTTTGGCAGCGGGTCTGGCGCGGCCTGAAGCATTTTTTGAACTCGTCAAATCACACGAGTCCAAACCTCGTTTGGCAGAAACGGTTTCGTTTGCAGACCACCACGAGTACACGATGAAAGACGTCGCGATGTTGCGTGCGCTTGCGCAGAAGCATCGCATTCGTCGTGTCATGGTGACAGAGAAGGACGCTGTGAAACTGCAGCCGATGTGGACCGAATCAACAGACGTGAAACTTATCGCCCAATTTGATGTGAAACTTATCGTTTCAACACTTGAAGTTCGTCCTGCCCGAGAGTCAGATGAAAAGCAACTGGAGTTCCTCGATGAAACCATTCTTGATGAAGTGCGTGGGGTATCTCGGACTAGGACTCGGATTTCTGATAGCCAGCCTCCCACGTAGCGTTCGCGGATGGTTCGGCGATCTCATCGGAGTTTTGTGGTTCGATGTATTTCGCATTCGACGAAAAGTAGCAGTCGAAAACGTCGCCATAGCATTTCCACAATTGCGGCGCGAACAACAAACTCGCATTGCTCGTGCCTCGGTTTGCAGTCTTGGACGGACGATTGTTGAATTCAGTCTCTTTCCATTTTTTAAAAATGAAGACGTGCCACGCTATTTCGAAATTCGAGGACGCGAAAATTACGAGAAAGCGGCCGCTAAAGGAAAAGGTGTCTGCATTCTTTCGATGCATGTTGGTAATGGCGATTTCGGAGTGTCCGCGCTGTCTCGGTCAGGAATTCCAGCTTCACTTATCTCGAAAACGTTTAAAGCAAAATGGCTCAACGAACTTTGGTTTGGAATGCGCGCCAAGCATGGAACCCAGTTTATCGCGCCCGAAAAAAGCTCATTTCAAATTTTGCGTGCTCTAAAGGCGAAGCGGGCGGTATTTTTCGTCCTCGACCAATATATGGGACCACCTGTCGGTTGCAGAACGATGTTTTTCGGTCGAGAGACCGGAACTGCCATGGGACTTGCACTCATGGCTGAGCGAAGCGGCAGCCCGGTTGTGCCGTCATATACGTTTCGTAAAAAGGACGGAAGCCACGTGATTGTTATAGAGCCAGAAATACCGTGGCAAGATGCCTCATCAGGAGATCAAAACATCGCTACCATGACTCAGATCTATACATATAAGATTGAAGAGATAGTCCGCCAGCATCCCGAGCAATGGATGTGGATTCACCGCCGTTGGAAAACATTCGGATGATAAACAGT
Organism: Bdellovibrionales bacterium; assembly: GCA_043720435.1. GTDB lineage: Bacteria > Bdellovibrionota > Bdellovibrionia > Bdellovibrionales > JAMPXM01. The sequence goes on along the minus strand of JAYSST010000531.1, from coordinate 5,163 downwards.
TCTTCTATTTTGAAATCGACTTTAGGTCGCGTGCTGGTCGCGTTGACCTCGGTCACGCTCGTCATCGGATGCGCCGGCGGTATTTTGAAGTACGAAAACTCAGAAAAAGTTCTCGAGAATAAAGAGTTTCAATCTGCGATTCAGGTTAAAGAAATTCCGGAACCGACCCCGTCACCGCCGCCTCTGCCTGAAGCCTCGCCTGCGGTCATAGTTATGGATGCGCAGGGAAATGTAGTTAAGCCGAAACCGACACCCAAACCAAAGCCCACGCCCAAGCCGAAACCGACTCCAAAGCCGAAGGCCGCGGCGATTCAGCCGGTTGTACCGTCTGGACCGCGCGAACCACGTTGGGAGGACGACGAAGGTTTCATCGGCCGTCGTCCTGTGAAAGATCCATATCGTGTCGGCGAGGAAGTTGTTCTCGATATTTCTTATTGGGGATTAGATGCAGGTGAACTGACGTTACAAACGCGGTCATTTGTCGAAGTGAACGGAAAAAAAGCGTACCGCTTTCATGCAACCGCAAAAACGGTTTCGGTTTTCGAAAATATTTATAAGGTCGACGATTATTCCGAAACGCTCGTCGATTTCGAGACACTTGTTCCAATTAGCTACGCGCTCGATGTTAAAGAATCGAAGGTTTTGCGGGACGCCCGGGCGATTCACGATGTGTCTGGTGGACAGCCGGGTAAAATGAAGTTCTGGGATAAAAAGATTACGAAAGATGGTGGCGTCGAAGAGCGAAAGCTTGAATGGGAAATGCTGCCCTATGCGCAGAATATTTTCTCTTCACTTTGGTACTTGCGCGTCTTCAAGCTAATTCCCGGCAAAAAGATCAAATTTAATATGGCCCACGAAAATGAGAATCTCGAGGTTACCTGTGAAGTTCTTCGTCGCGAAAAGCTGAGCACAGCCGCCGGCGAGATCAACACCGTTGTGATTCGACCGAGCGCCGAGAAAAACGGCAAACCTCACAACATCGGTACAAACTTGTTTTGGCTTACGGATGACGACTCGAAGCTGATGGTCCGCATGGAGACCAAAATCAAAGTTGGTTCGATCGTCGGCTCGCTCGCTCGTATAAAGCGCTAGGACTCTCGCCGAAGGTCTAGGAAAATTTCGAGTTTCAAACCGTGATCTGTCGTTTCCGTTTAACATGAAGCAATGGCACAGACGAACTGTCGGTTTTTTAGTGGCTATAAGCCGTGCGGGAAAGTCGACTCTCTTAAAGACGAATGCACGAGTTCGTGTCGGCACTTGAGCGTTCCGAAAACGCGCGTGTTGCTTATCCATCTTGGTGCACTCGGAGCCGTCGTACGTTCGACGGCGTTGCTACCGGCGATTCGCGCGAAATATCCAGAAGCGCACATCACATGGGTCACAGATGGTCCCGCAGATTTGATGTTATCCGGGCATCCGCTTGTTGATCACGTGATGAGCGCAAATTCGGACGGGCTTCTTGCACTGAGCGTCCTTACATTCGACGTTGCATTTGTGATCGATAAATCTTTGAAGGCAGCGGGCGTTTTGAATGTGACGCGTGCTCGTGAAATTTTCGGATTCACCGCTGATCCGGCAACAGGATCGATCATACCTGCAAACGAAGCTGCGCGCACACTTTGGGAAATCGGTTTGTCCGATCGCCTTAAATTTCATGTAAATCGAAAACCAGAAACGCAACTCGTGCACGAAGCTCTCGACCTAGGAGTCTGGAAGCGCGATCGCTATTCGCTCCATCTTCGTGAGACCGAACAATCGGAAGTCGTGAAGCGTAGATTTCTATGGAGCATCGGCGGCCAAACGTCGATTATCGGAATCAACACTGGGTGTGCGTCGACGATCTCCGCCAAAAAATTGTCGGTTGAGGGGCACGTGAAGCTCTTGCTCGAGATCGAGCGTCTCCATCGTACGGGAAAAAGCGGACCCGCCTCGATCGTTTTGCTCGGCGGCAAAGAAGACACGGATCGTAATCGCGAGATCGCATCGCGCGCGGGAGCTCTTGGCGTGCTAGTTACCGAATCCGCAACTGAAAAGGGCTTACGAGACGGCATGATCAGTATAGCAAGCTGTGATGTTGTCGTGTCGGGCGATAGCTTGGGGCTCCATATCGCTCTCGCGTTTCAGAAGCCGGTTGTCGCCTGGTTCGGACCGACTTGCGCTCATGAAATCGACCTTTACATTGGCATCGCCGTCACGACATCGGCGCCTTGCTCTCCTTGCTGGAAGAGATCTTGCGACAAAATATCGATGTGTTACGACCAAGTGGACTTTTCGAAACTTGCCTCGGAAACGCTAAAGTTAGCTCAGGCGTGCGCAAATACCCGTCGCCCGCAAGGTGTGGGCGCGCCGACACTTGAGATCTCGCCGTCGTTGTGATCATTTAAATCATGGCGAATCAATCGCGACAGGTTGCGATTTTACAAACCGCTTTCCTAGGCGACACACTTCTCTCGATTCCGCTCGCAAAATACTTGAGCAATCGAGGCAATCGCGTCGCGCTGATTTGCCGTAAAGGCTATTCCGGCTTTTTCTTAGCCACTCGACTTTTTGAAACTGTGATTGAGATAGAAAAAGGCGAGAGCCGTTCGTATCGTGAGGCGCAGGAAAATCTCAATATCTGGTGGGCTGAGTCTGAAGTTCGAATTCTTCTAAGTCCTCACGAATCACCTCGGTCAAAGATGTTTGCCCTTGGCATGCGCATCAAGGGTGAAGCAACTTCGACCGTTGGTTACGGAGATCGGGGTTTTGTTCAGGGCCCAAGTTTCGCAGCCTATTCCGATCGCATCGATCGTCCGATGGAGTTGCCGGAACCTGTTCGGCAGCTTGCGTTGCTTCAAGGAGCGACATTTACGGAATCTTCGCTTTGGCAGGGACGGATCAATGAATTCGCCAGTGCACAAGGTTTACCGGGCGGTCGTAATTCGGCCGGTGGCCTGATGCCAATTCCAGATTGGGCGTCGATGAAGGTCGATAGTCTCGCGAAAGAAAAACGCGAAAAAACTGCGATCTTAACTCCGGGATCCGTTTGGAAAACAAAACAGTGGACGCGACAAGGTTTCATCGAGATCGGTCGGAAGTTTATAGAATCGGGCCGCGGAGTTACCGTTGCTGGGTCAATGGAAGAAGCGGAACTCTGCCAAGAAATAGCGATGGAGATCGGCGAAGGCGCGATTTCAACAGCTGGTGAAACTTCGTTGTTAGAGTCGGCACATCAAATGGCCCGCGCCGAAATTGCAGTTGTGAACGACTCGGGTGCGATGCACTTGGCGGCTGTAACAGATACCCCGGTCGTCGCGGTTTTCGGACCAACAATCTTAGATTTCGGATACCGCCCCTGGACAAACAACGCCCGCGTCGTCGAACCGGGCGTTTTGCCATGCCGTCCGTGCGGACTTCATGGTTCACAAGTCTGCCCCATCGGCACCCACATCTGCATGAAGATGACGGACGCAGAAAAAGTCTGGGCGGAAGTAAAGTCCCTGGTAAAAAATTAGCCGAAGCAAAGTGACGGCAAGCCTCTCGCAAAAGGCGAGGGCGATAGGGCCAACAGGAACTTGTTTTCACCATCGAAGTTTGAATGCGACCTCGGTGATCCAACAACCACGTGTGAACGATGGTGGGATTGGCCGACATGTATTTTCGACGGTCACTTCTGAGAAAGCCCAGAAGATCACGAGGCGTTTGTCCGGCTTCGAAGACTGAAGACCCTGGAGAAAAGCTCGCGCCCCGCGTGACGCGGTATTCGGCGCGGAGGGCTGGAGGCCCGCCTTTTCGGAAGGGACTTCAGTCTTTGAAGTCGTCCACGTTTATCTCGTATCTTTTGATTTTTCTCAGCAACGTGTTCTTCGGAATATTGGCTTCCGCAACAGTCTTATTAATCCGGCCTTTGTTCGCGCGCAGGGCTGAAACAATAAATTCTTTTTCAGCCTGCTCTTTAAACGCGTCGTAATCCATTTGGCCTGTCGGCGAAATCTGCGCGGACTGCGATGGAGCCATATTCTCTTTCGCTTTCGTGATCAAAGCTTCAGGAAGCGACGACAACGTAATTTTGTCTGAGTTCTCGACGATAAAGGCGCGCTCTACCACGTTTTCGAGTTCGCGAATGTTCCCTGGCCAACGATAACGTTTCAACACCTGCATGGCATCGTCGGTGATCCCAGTAATCATGCGGCTGTGTGCGCGAGCGAAACGCTTCATAAAGTACTGCGATAATTCGCCAAGATCGTCGATACGATCGCGTAAAGGCGGTAAGAAGATCGGCATGACATTCAAACGGTAAAATAGATCTTCGCGAAAAGTGGCTTCTTCGATCATTTTCTCGAGGTTGCGATTTGTTGCAGCGATAATTCGCGCGTCGGTTTTCACCTCGCGGTTTGAACCGACGGGCATAAACTTTTTTTCTTGGAGAACGCGAAGTAAGCGAACCTGCATCTCGGGTTTAAGCTCGGCAATTTCGTCGAGGAAAATTGTACCGTTATTCGCCAGCTGAAATTTTCCGATCTTCCGTTCATGTGCACCCGTGAACGAACCTTTTTCGTGGCCGAAAAGTTCGCTCTCCATCAAGTTTTCGGGAATAGCGCCGCAGTTGATGGCGATCATTGCGCCGGACTTTCGTGGAGAATTATAATGAATCGCGCGTGCAACGAGCTCCTTACCAGTTCCGTTTTCACCGCGGATCAAAACTGTAGTGTCGACTTTGCAGAGACGAGCGATGAGATCGAAAACGTCGCGCATCTTTTTCGAGTTGCCAACAAATTCACTGTCGATGTCTTCGTCAAAGATCGGATTCGACAAGGCCAGTCGCGAGACCATTTCGCGGGCTTCGTTGGCGCGGGTGACGATCTCAACAAGTTTGTCAGGCTGAACTGGTTTCTCGAGATAGTCGTAGGCGCCTTCTTTGATTGCCGCGACTGCATCTTGCAGATTCGAGTGAGCCGTCATGAGAACAACAAAGGTGCGCGGATCATGCGCTTTGATGAGGCGCAAAGCTTCAATGCCGCTGAGTTCAGGCATGCGAACATCCATGAGAACCAAATCCCAGTCGTTGCTCTTAAATTTTTCGACCGCATCTTTTCCGTCGACGGCCTCTGCAATATCGAATTCGAGGTCGGGCATTGAATTGCGTAGAACCGAAATGACGGATTTTCGAAGTTCTGCTTCGTC